>NZ_JBGTHY010000495.1:0-1507 GCF_041745955.1 Pricia sp. | reverse complement strand
CGAAAAAATCATCGAAGGTATTGATGAGTCCGTTGCCGAAACCAAAAAGCACCACGAAAATAAGAATGCCCAAGGCCACGGTAAATCCCGATAAGAACGTACGGAGCTTGTTCTTTTGGATGGTCTGGAATATTTCCTTCCAATTGTCCCTGCTAAACATATTGCGATGCCCTTACCTGTTCCACTTTTTTATCCTCGACAATGACCCCATCCTTCAAATGAACGATTCGCTTGCACATATGGGCGATATCTTTTTCGTGGGTCACGACTAAAATAGTATTGCCGCTATCGTTAATTTTTTGGATAAGATCCATCACTTCATAGGATGTCGTGCTGTCCAGAGCACCTGTAGGCTCATCTGCCAAAAGCACTTTTGGTTCCGCTGCCATCGCCCGGGCAATGGCTACACGCTGTTTTTGCCCCCCGGATAGCTCGTTCGGAAGATGTGTCGCCCATTCTTTCAGACCGACCTGACTTAAATATGTTAATGCTTTTTCTTCCCTTTCCTTTCTTGGAACTTTTTGGTAATACAAGGGCAATGCCACATTTTCCATGGCATTTTTGTAGTTGATAAGGTTGAAAGATTGAAAGACAAAACCTAAAAACTTATTACGATAGTTCGCTGCCTTCGTCTCGTTCAGGTTTTTAATAGGGACGCCGTCCAAGGTATAGGAACCCTCATCCAACTCGTCCAGCATCCCCAGAATATTCAATAAAGTGGATTTTCCCGAACCGGAAGACCCCATGATAGCTACCAGTTCGCCTTCGGCTATACTAAAGTTTAACCCTTTTAAGACGTGAAGTGAATTGGTACCCATCTTATAGGATTTGTGAAGGTCTTTGATTTCGATCATGGTATAGTTGTTTGTGGTTCGCCACTTTTACTAATCAGGCAATAAGACCAGTAAGTTCTTTAAATGTTACAAGTTATTCTCTAAATGTTGTGTTAAAAAAACAGCAATGATATTTGGGGCGTGATTTTTTAGACGGTAAAGTTAGCGGCTCGGTGCACTCGATACCTATGAATCATCGCCTTTTCCTTCCTCCTTTTCGATAGCATTCCAGACTTTTATTTTATCCTCTTCGGATATCCCTGCTTTTATCTCTACGAAAATACCGTCACTGATACCGAGTTCGATATCCCTACGCTCGAACTTTTGGCCTCCGTTCTCGATTTCTACGTAAGGTTTTTTGGTCGTATCGTCAAATTGGACCAAGGCTTCCTTAATGGTCAGTACGCTATCAGCCCTTGCCAAAATTACCGAGGCATTGGCACTGAGGCCAGCGCGTATAAAAACGGAATCCTGTTTGGCCATGGTGCCCTTGATCTCAAATTGGATGGCTCCGTTTTCTTGTTTCCCTTTGGGGGCAATATAGTCGAGAACGGCATCGAAAACCTTACCTTCCAAGGCGCCTACCGTTATTTCTAGGGGCAGATTTTCCTTGATCTTGCCAACCTCCGATTCGTCTACTTTACCCTCGAAAATCATTTTTTCTACATCGGCGA
>NZ_JBGTHY010000494.1:0-5296 GCF_041745955.1 Pricia sp. | reverse complement strand
AAAAGGAGATAATCAATAAAGATAAATACGAAAAATGAAAAAGCAATTTGTTATTCTAAGTGTCATGCTGGCTTCGGTTCTTGGATTCCAGTCCTGTGATATCGAAGAAAATATAATCGATGAGGCCCGTGGAGAGGACTTGTTAATCGACGCGGACGAATTGAGTCTTTTGGCACCGGCCTACAATTCAATGAGAAGGGTCTATGGGCACCGATGGTTTTTTGCGCTGCAGACTTTTTCCGCGGATGAGGGCATGGTTCCCACGAGACAAAGTGATTGGTTCGACGGTGGTACTTTTCAAGAACTGCACAGGCACGATTGGAAGTCGCAACACAGGTATACCACCGAGACATGGGGCCATATAACTACAGGGTTGGCCGATGCTACATTGGCCGTTGATTTCCTGGATGCCGGTACCCAAGAGCATGCAGAGGCCTTGGCCTTATTGGCGCACTATATGTGGGTGGCTTTGGAAGGGTATGGACAAGTGCCTTACCGCGGTATTGACGCTGTTGATTTTAACCAAGACTCACAAATTCTTACCGGGGCGGAAGCCATAAATACTATCATCGGCAACCTGGAATCGGCCATGCCGAACCTGCCCACTGGTAAAAATACGGTACGTTTTACCCAAGATGCCGCAAAATCACTTTTGGCCAGGGTCTATTTGAACAAGGCGGTCTATGAGGATCGATATGCATCGAGCTTTAACTTTGCAAGTGAGGATATGCAAAAGGTCATCGATCTTACCACGGAGATAATAAACAGTGGGACGCATTCCTTGGAAACCGATGACTATTTCAGCATCTTCGATCCTGACAATGAAAACCATCGGGAAATCATTTGGTCCATAAAAAACGAAAATACGTCGGTACAGATTGGAGGTAGAAGTGTTACAAGAAATACCATCAATGGACTGTCCAGAGGCTATATTTATCTCTCACCGGACGGTGATTTTTTAACCGGTTCCGATGCAGGTTGTACTTTACCGGAGTTCTTGGATACGTGGGACACCGAGAACGACCCTAGATATTTTAGGGCCAGCTATCCCAATGAACCAGCCACCATTCCCTTGTCCGATTATAAGGTCCACCGGGGGTTCCTGGAGGGCCAATTATATGGTATAAATAACGATAATGGAACGCCCATTATCAACAATGACCAGACTATTGATATCGTTCCGGTAAAACTTTGGACCAGGGACGAAACCTTTGCAAATCATACCCGGGACGTCAGCTTGATCGCTGAAAGCCAATCCGTAGGGGTAAGGGTATCCAAATGGGGAATCGATGACATAGGCTCAAATAGTGACGACACCAGCACTGATATTGTCGTATTTAGACTGGCCGATATATACCTTATGAGGGCCGAGGCCATATTAAGATCGGGGTCGGGCGGTGATGCCTTGGCCGATGTAAATACCGTTAGAACAGCGCGTGGCGATGCCGATTTTGCCTTGTCCAGTGCCACTTTAGAGGACGTCTATAACGAACGTGGCTTTGAATTCTATTGGGAATACCACAGGAGAACAGATCAGATCCGATTTGGCACATGGGAAGATTCTTGGACCGACAAAACGGATTCAGACCCCAACAAGCGACTGTTCCCGATTCCGCCCGGGCCTTTGGCAACAACGCCTGGGTTGGTACAGAACCCTGGCTACTGACAAAGAGTACTAAATCGTGAAACAGCCCTCCTATATCGACCGATGCTGTAGATTCGGGGCGGCACCTCTTCAATAGGAATGCTCGCAACCGAAGCAGCTAAAAATTTTGGTTTGACGCTAATCGCCACCACACGAAATCCGAAAAAGGAATCGTTGCTGTTGAAAAACGGGGCCTCACAGGGGGTCATCGATGATGGATTTATCACTTCCAAAGTCAGAAAGTTATTTCCAAAAAGGCGTTGACAAAGTATTGGAATTGGTGCAGAATTGGCTGAGGCAAAAAAAGGTTTTGTACCAATAAATCACTTTTTTAACAGTATTACAAAACACCAACTTCCATAAAATCAGTAACTTCAGAATAATCTTTTCAAAAACAACCATATCATGGCATCATTTGCACTAAATATCAACGGAAAAACACAGGAGGTGGACGTTGACCCCAATACTCCCATGCCGATGATCGTGGCCGAGGAACTGGACACCGATTGGAAGGATGTCATCGTGGAACAGGCGCCCCTGAACACCGATATTTTTACCCGCCAATTGGCCGGGGGCAGCCAATCGATCAGGGCAGGCTGGGAAGGGCTGCGAATGGCAGACGCGACAGCAAGGCATATGCTTATTGCCGCAGCCGCCGAAGAATGGAAAGTGGCCGTGGATGAAATTACCACCGATGCGGGAAGGCTGTTTCACAAAGCATCCGATAAATCAATGGGCTATGGCGAAGTAGCTTCAGCAGCCGCAAAGCTAGCTGTTCCAGAGGAAGTAGCCTTGAAAGACGTGAAGGATTTTAAGATCATAGGTACTTCCCGTAAAAACGTGGATGGCCACAAGATTGTCACAGGAAAACCGCTGTGCGGACTGGACATCCAAGGAAGGAATGTTGATCGCCATGACCGTTCATCCACCTGCATTCGGATTGAAATTGAAATCCTACGATGGTTCCGAAGCGAAGAAAATGCCTGGAATAAAAGATGTTTTTACGATCAAGACCTTTAAGGACGACTATACAAAAACTGTATGGAGCCCATGAACTTCTTCGCCGATGTTTCGGAGGACAAAGCCATACTCAAAGGCCCCATTCAGACCCCGGAAATCATGGAAAAAAGTGTCTCCGAAAGATTAGGACTTCCTCTAGTAAAAGTGGACATACAGATGACCCGTATGGGAGGGGGATTCGGTCGACGGCTTTATGGCCATTTTTTAACGGAAGCAGTCTGATTGCCTTCCACGTACGTGCAGGGGGCATACCGGAAAGCCCATTGGCGGCCAACCGTTTCCCCGCCGGTGCGGTAGATAATTATCTCGCAGAGGATTGGAGCATAGATTCCAACATCACGGTCGGGGCTTTCCGGGCACCAAGATCGAACTTTATCGCCGGAGCGGAGCAATCATTTTTGGATGAAGTAGCCGAAGAAGCGGGAAAGGACCCTATCGAGTTTCGGTTGGAACTTTTGAAAAGGGCCCAGGAAAATCCGGTAGGTGAAAACAACGATTACGAAGCGGACCGTTATGCCGGCGTGCTGGAACTGGTCAAGGAAAAATCCGGTTGGGGCAAAGAAGAATCCGGCGTACATCGAGGCGTTTCGGCCTATTTCTGCCATAATAGTTATGTAGCCCAAGTCTTGGACATGGTCATGGACAATGATAAACCCGTAGTTCAAAAAGTAACGGCGGCAATCGATTGTGGTATCGTGGTAAACCCCGATGCGGCCGCCAATTTGGCGGAGGGCGGGGCGGTTGTCGGTATCGGTCATGCCATGTACAGTGCCTTAAGTTTCAAGGATGGAATACCCGAACAAAATAATTTTGACAAATACCGCCTGATTCGCTACAGCGAGGCACCCAACGAAATCGAAACCCATTTTGTTCTGAACGATATTGACCCGACAGGTCTAGGCGAACCGCCGTTTCCACCGATTATGGGCGCATTGGCCAATGTGCTCTATAAAGCTACGGGACAGCGTCATTATCATCAGCCTTTTGTTACCGAGAAGGCAATAGTGGGGTAGATGAGGTGGTTGAGAGGTTAGAAAAAATTCGGCAGTTACACTAAAGCAGCTTTTCAACGTGTTCCCGAAAAGTCTCCCCTACGGAAAGCTCCTTGTCCCCCAGAAAAATACTGTTCTTGCGAATGGCGGTTATCGCATCAATAGCCACTGCATACGATTTATGAATCCGGATGAATTTGTTCGGCGGCAGTTCCATTTCCAATTCTTTGAAACTGGTGCGTACCACCAACGGATGTTCGGCACTCTTTAAATGAAATTTGATGTAATCGCCATAGCCTTTCATCCAAATGATATCGTCAAAAGTTATTTTTACCTGACTGTAATCGGCATTCACGAAAAAATGGTCTTTGGTCGGCTTGTAAGGGACAGTATTTTTTTCGGACCTTAAGTCATGAAGTTCCTTGGCCCGATTACAGGCTTTAATAAAACGTTCCAATGCCACAGGTTTTACGAGGTAGTCCACCACATCGAGGTCATAACTTTCCACGGCATATTGTTTGTAGGCCGTTATAAATATCACGAGCGGCTTTTTCTCAAGGCTGGCGATAAATTGGAGTCCGGTCAGGCCGGGCATCTGAATGTCGATAAATACGAGATCTACGGATTGCATTTGCATTGTTTCCATGGCCTCAAAGGCATTATTGCAGGCCGCCACCAAATTCAGGAAAGGCAGTTTGCTTATGTTGTCCTTTAGCAGCTCTAGCGCCAGAGGCTCGTCATCTATGGCGATACAATTCATCATGGTTCAAATGCTAATTTTAGGGTAACGGTAAACCATGCATCGGTGATATCGATATCGAGGCTGTGGTTCTTGCCGTACAGAAGGTCCAACCTTCGTTGCACATTGGCAAGGCCGATACCGGAAACCTTGTCCTTGGCCTTATCCTCCTCAAGGTATTTGTTTTTTACCCTAAAAGTAAGTTGGTTGTCCAAAGCCTGTAATGAAATATCGATTACGGGGTCTTCTATCATTCCCGTACCGTGTTTAAAGGCGTTTTCCACAAAGGGAATCAAGAGCATAGGTTCTATGGCATGCCAATCTTCCTTGAGGTCCAAATTGATATTTAGGGCAAGTCGATCACCAAAACGAAGTTGTTGTAGATCGATATAGCTCTGCAAATAATCCACCTCGCTTTTCAACAATACCATTTCCTCGTCCGTTTCGTAGAGCATGTATTGCATCAATGAGGATAATTTTAGGATGGTGGGTTCCAGTTTTTCACTTTTCATTCGTACCAGTGCCACAATGTTGTTGAGTACGTTGAATAAAAAATGCGGACTGATCTGGGAACGTAAAAAGGACAGTTCCGTTTTTAGGTTTTCACTTTCACGTTCCTTGGTAGTACGTTCCATTCTAATCCTGTCGGAAACCGTCTTGAAAACAATGCCGATCAAGACAAAAAATAGGAACGGAAGCCCATTGAATATAATCGCTTTGGAAAATAAATAAGGGTTTTCGGTTATTAGAACGCTGTATAGCCATCGGTTGATGAACAGTATTCCGGTAAGTAAGATTATATTGGCCACTACAAAGAAGACTATTTTTCTTCGGTAGAGCAATCTGGGAATCAGAAAGAGGGTGTTCAAGTAGAATGTCGACGCCCAAAAAACGTTCATG
>NZ_JBGTHY010000493.1:0-11067 GCF_041745955.1 Pricia sp. | reverse complement strand
AGTCATAATGTAAAGATTAATTACTTGAATTGTTTGTTTGATTTTTATCCCTATATATACGGTGGGATTTTATTTTTAGATTTTTTAATAAGGATAATTCAAATTGTATCCCGTTCAAAAGTACGAAATATTTTAACTTTATCTAAGATTATTAGCATTAACGGATGATGCAATGGACTCTGTTGGGGAAAACCACAAAATAATTGTAATTTTCGAATCGTAGTCATGGTCCTGTTTCGACCGTGCGATTATCGAAAAGGTTCACAAAACAATAAAACGTATATCATGAAAAAAACAATAGGTATCGCACTTATCGGTAGCCTTGTGTTCCTAGGATGCAAAGAAACCAAGAAACAGGAAAACCTTGATATGGATTCGGATCCTACTTACGGCGTCAATGGAATCTCGCCCCCTGAAGTAATGAAAGAAGTGGAAATTACCCCAATATCGCACGCAACGGCCGTTTTGCATTGGAACGACATCACCATTTACGTTGATCCCGTCGGCGGTACCGAAGCTTTTGAGGGGCAACAAAAACCAGATCTTATTTTGGTGACGGACATCCACGGCGATCATTTTAGCCTCGAAACCTTGGAAGCACTGGACACTGAAAAGGCCAAGATCATGATGCCCCAAGCCGTTGCGGATAAAATGCCGGATGAATTTACGCCGCAAATCGATGTCTTGAATAACGGTGATTTCAAAGAACGCTATGATATCAACGTCGAGGCGATTCCCATGTATAACCTGCGCGATGAGGCCAAGGATTTCCACATCAAAGGCCGAGGCAATGGTTATCTGTTGAATATGGGCGATGAGCGCATCTATTTTTCGGGCGACACCGAGGATATTCCCGAAATGCGGAACCTAAAGGATATCGATAAGGCCTTTGTCTGTATGAACCTCCCCTACACCATGACCGTCAAGAGCGCTGCCGAAGCGGTGCTGGATTTCAAACCGAAACAGGTCTACCCCTATCACTACCGAGGAAAGCCCGATGTCAGCGATGTGGCCAAATTCAAGGAATTGGTCAATACAGGAAATCCCGATATTGAGGTGGTGCTGTTGGATTGGTATCCAAATGAAGATTATTAGGCCATGATGTACCATTTTCCCTCAAAAATATACCAATAAAACATACCACCTAAAACAACGAATACATGAAGCTAGCATCCCAACGGTTCCTTCTTCTCATATCGGCACTCTTGGTGTTGAGTTGCGCCCAAGAGGAGGAAAAAAAAGAAGAAACGGCCCAGTTTGAAGTCCCGGTAGCGTATTACACCTTGGACAATGGCCTAAAAGTCATCCTTTCGCAGGATAAGACCTCCCCGACCGCGATCGTAGCGGTATACTACAATATCGGCTTCCGTATAGAGCCGAAGGACCGCACCGGGTTCGCACATTTGTTCGAGCATATGATGTTCCAAGGTTCCCAAAATTTGGGAAAAATGGAATTTGTCAAACTTATTCAGCAAAACGGGGGCGTTCTCAACGGATCGACCCGGTTCGATTTTACCAACTATTTCGAGATCGTACCCTCCCATAAACTGGAAACCATGCTTTGGGCCGAGGCCGATCGTATGCGGGGGCTCGATATCACCCAGGATAACCTGACCAACCAACAGGGAGTAGTCAAAAACGAGGTAAAGGTTAACGTGCTCAATCAGCCCTATGGTGGATTTCCTTGGCTGGATATGCCCCGATATGCCAACGAAAATTGGTACAACGCCCACAATTTCTACGGAGATCTTGAAGACCTTGATGCGGCCAATCTTGAAGATGTGGCCAGTTTCTTTAAGACCTACTATTCGCCTAATAACGCCGCACTTTCAGTTGTAGGGGATTTTGATCTGGAGGAGACCAAAAAATGGATACAAAAGTATTTTGGGGATATTCCTGCTGCCGAACTTCCACCGCAGCCTGATATTTCAGAACCTGAACAGACCGAGCAGAAAGAATTCGTAAAAAATGATTCCCTAGCCAACAAACCTGCTATTGCATTGGCCTACCACATGCCGGAACGGAATTCGCCCGAATATTATGCGATGGGACTTTTAGACCAGATTCTGGTTCAGGGAGACAACAGTCTATTAGTACAAAAACTGGAAAATGAAAAAGGATTCACCTCCGATGTTAGCGGTGGCATTAACTACTTGGGCAACATGTTCAACTACAAGGGGCCCATGTTATGGATGTACAACCTTACTTATGACAACGATACATCAAGAGAAGATGTACTAACGGCAATCGATGAAACGATGGTCGATTTAAAAGCAAATATATCGCAAGAAACCCTTGACCGAGCCATTGTCAAAATACGCTCGCAACTGTACGATGAACTGGGCGGTACTTTCGGGCTGGGCCGTGCGGACCTCTTGGCCACCTTCGCCCTGTTCGATGACAATCCACAACGTATCAATACGCTCGAGGAAGAATTCAAAAAAATAACTCCCGAAATACTCAAGAAAACTATCGATGACTATTTGATCAACAGCAACCGTACCATTTTGACCGTAAATCCGCTCTTGGCAGAGAACGACAAAAATCAGTAAAAATGAAAAACGCATTTATATATACCTTCGCCCTTTTACTTTTAACCACATGGGGCTTTGCGCAAAAAAATGATAAAACGCAACCCCCCGAAGGGGGTCAACCCAAAGATTTCACCCTACCTAAAAAAGAAGTCGTTCGACTCGATAACGGACTGACCTTGGTCATGGTGCCCTATGGATCCATTCCGAAGGCTACCCTTCGGGTTAGTATCAAGACCGGGAATATCGACGAAAAAGAAAATCAGGTCTGGTTATCAGATCTGCTCGCCGATTTGATGGAAGAAGGCAGTACTACTAAAAGTGCCCAACAGATTGCCGATGAAATAGCCGGAATGGGCGGTAACCTGAATATCGGGGTCGGGGTACACACGACTTCGATCAGCAGTTCCGTACTATACGAGTTTGCGGACGATGCCATTACCTTGATGGCCGATGTACTCAAAAATCCGAAGTGGCCCCAAACGGAACTTGACCGGCTTAAAAACGATATGAAGCGCGACCTGTCAGTTCGTATGGCCGAGCCTGGCGCTCAAGCCAGTAGTGCCTTTTTCGCCGAAATATATCCAGATCATCCGTATGGAAGAATATTTCCGACCGATGACATGATCACTTCGTATTCAGTTGAGGATATCAAGCAATTTTATGATAAAAACTTTGGTGCTCATCGCACTACGGTTTACGTTGCTGGAAACTTTAATTCTGAAAAAGTCAAAAAAGCGGTTGAAAATTCGTTTTCCGACTGGAGAAGGGGTACCGCCACCGATTATAGGGTGGCAGAGCCGGCCATGTCCGGCGAGGTAAAAATTATCGATCGACCCGGGGCTCCACAATCCACCATTTACTACGGTCTTCCGGTAATAGGGCCTTCCGATAAGGATTTTATCGCATTAGACGTCAGTAATTCTCTTTTAGGGGGCTCTTTTGCGTCACGAATTACCAGTAATATTCGTGAGGACAAGGGATACACCTATTCCCCTTACAGTGCGCTCGACACCAATTACAAATCTGGAGTATGGTATGAAGTGGCAGACGTTACCACCGAACATACCGGGGCTTCCTTGAAGGAAATCAAGAATGAGATCGAGAAATTACAGACCGAACCACCGAGCCAAGAGGAGATGGTTGGAATAATAAACTATGAATCGGGACTGTATGTACTCCAGAATTCCTCGCCCAACGGAATAATCGGCCAGATGATATTCTTGGATATCCATGATCTAGACGAGTCGTTTTTGACTGATAAAGTCAGGAATATGCATGCCGTGACCCCAGAAAAAGTGCAAGAAATGACCCAAAAGTATATCCAGCCCGAAAACATGACGCTAATAGTGGTTGGGGATAAAAAGAAAATAGAGAATCAGATCCAAGAGACGATTGAAAAGCCGTTGGGACAGTAATGGCAAAATTGGCAGCGCTAAGCACCGTCCGCAATTCAAGGATTTTGAAATTTTATTAAATGGATATCCAAACGATCAGCAATCTGCCGATTACCGAATCAGCTTCTTGTATTTAATCCGTTTCGGCATAATATCCGCACCCAAACGTTTTTTCCTGTTTTCTTCATAGTCGGAGAACGACCCTTCGAAGAAGTAGACTTCTGAATTGCCTTCAAAGGCCAGAATATGTGTACAGACCCGATCCAAGAACCAACGGTCGTGGGAGATGACCACCCCACAGCCGGCAAAGTTTTCCAAACCTTCTTCTAAGGCACGTAAGGTATTTACGTCCAAATCATTGGTAGGCTCATCCAAAAGCAAAACGTTACCTTCTTCCTTCAGGGTCATCGCTAAATGTAGGCGGTTGCGCTCTCCACCGGAAAGCATGTTTACCTTCTTGTTCTGCTCGCTTCCGGAAAAGTTGAACCGGCTTAGATACGCCCTAGAGTTCACTTGGCGGCCGCCCATCATTATGAGTTCCTGTTCATTACTAAAGTTCTGCCAAATGGTCTTTTCTTGATCGATGTTGGAATGGCTTTGATCAACATAGGCGATTTTTGCCGTCTCGCCTACTTCAAACTGTCCCTTATCAGGCGTTTCCTCGCCCATAATCATTCGGAATATCGTGGTCTTTCCGGCACCATTGGGGCCTATGATTCCCACGATACCCGCTTGGGGAAGTTTAAAATTTAGGTCCTCATAAAGCAATTTGTCACCGTAGGCTTTGCTGACGCCTTTGGCCTCCAGAACATTGGTACCCAAGCGCGGACCATTTGGAATATAGATTTCCAATTTCTCGTCCAACTGCTTTTGATCTTGGCTCATCAGCTTATCGTAGTTGTTCAGACGGGCCTTCTGTTTTTTCTGGCGGCCTTTGGCACCTTGCTGCACCCACTCTAGCTCCCGCTCCAAAGTTTTTTGGCGTTTTGAGGCGGTCTTGCTTTCCTGCGCCATACGTTTGGACTTCTGATCTAGCCAGCTCGAGTAATTGCCTTTCCAAGGGATGCCCTCTCCCCTATCCAGTTCCAAGATCCATCCGGCCACATTGTCCAAGAAATAGCGGTCGTGGGTGACGGCAATTACCGTGCCTTTATACTGTGCCAAATGGTGTTCCAACCAATGAACCGATTCGGCATCCAGGTGGTTGGTAGGTTCGTCGAGCAAAAGGATTTCGGGTTCTTGCAACAATAATCGGCAAAGCGCGACCCTACGTCGTTCACCTCCGGAGAGCACGCTGATTTTCTTGTCCCCTTCGGGCGTGCGCAGGGCATCCATCGCAATCTCAAGTTTGGTGTCCAGTTCCCAGGCATTTGAGGCGTCTATTTGATCCTGGAGTGCGGCTTGCTTGTCCATCAGCTTTTGCATCTTGTCAGCATCCTCATAAACTTCCGGAAGGCCGAACATATCGTTGATCTTGTTATACTCGTCCAGTATCGCCACGGTCTCGGCGACGCCTTCCTTCACGATTTCCAAAACCGTCTTGTTTTCGTCAAGCTGCGGGTCCTGCTCCAGATAGCGGACGTTGTATCCCGGAGAAAAGACCACATCGCCCTGATAATTTTTATCCTCCCCGGCAATTATGCGTAATAAAGTGGATTTTCCCGATCCGTTCAGGCCAAGAATTCCGATTTTGGCACCGTAGAAAAAGCTGAGATAAATGTTCTTTAGTACAGGTGTGTTGGCGTTTTTGTAAGATTTCGTCACTCCCGACATCGAGAAAATGACTTTTTTATCGTCGCTCATTTCTTAAGTTTATGAGAAAAGGTATAGTATTTTAAGTACAAGTGCGATTTATTTCATCTGAACTTGATACTTGCACTTGGGCTTGAAATTGAACGTATCACACCCTGCCCTTGAGAGCGTTAAATACCCACGCAATGGCAAAAAATCCGATACCGACCGATGCGAAGCCCCACCCGGCGACATCGTCATAGCGAAATGCGCCAAGGGCTATCAACGCCAGGCCGACGATTATCATGATAAAAGTGGCCCATGCCAGTACGGTATTTTTGTTCATTCCCATGGTGTTTTGGTTCGGTTTTAAGTAAAATCAAATATCGGAAATATAAAACGAACTTTTTGTGCAGAAGGTATTTTGTTTGCCTCAATAGTATAAGCATAGCATAAAATCTTTCCGATTTATTCCTCAAACGGGAAGGTCGTTCCGGTTATGCTGCGAACCTCATCCAGAAGGTTAACAAGGTCAAGACTGTTTTTTAAGCTCCATTTTTCACTTTGCAGTTTTCCGTTTCTCAGGCAATCGTGCACTTCATAGATTTCGTGGGTATAGCCTTTGCCCTTGGTGGGAAGGTCAAAATCCTCCATCTTTTTATCGATTTCGATGGAATATCCCTGCGCCTCGTGCCATCGCTCATGTAAATACGCCGAACCCCTGCTGCCCGCAATTTCCGCGCGCATCTGCAAATTCGATCGTAAACCACTAGCGAGTGTCGCCTGGGCATGGGGATATTCAAAAATCATGGAGGTCTGGGTTTCAACCCCTGTTTTATGGAACAGGGAAACCGCTTCGATATTGTCCGGTTTCCCTAGAATAAGATACGCCAAAAAAATAGGATAGATACCGATGTCTAGCAAAGAACCTCCCGCCAAATCGGGATTGAGCAAACGACCGTTTTCGTCCCTATCCAACCCATAAAATCCGAAATTGGCATTGAGATAGGTGATATCGCCAATTTTACCTTCCCCTATCAAATCCTTTACCTTGATTATGGAGGGATTAAAGCGGCTCCAAAGGGCTTCCATCAAAAAGACCCCGTTCTTTTTTGCCGCGGCAATCATCTTTTTTACCTGATCGGCGTCGATGCCCATAGGTTTTTCGCAAAGCACGGCCTTGCCATGATTAAGGGCTTCAATGGTCAGTTCGCAATGCGAGGTATGCGGCGTGGCGATATAAAGCACATCCACGACATCGGATTCAAAGAGTTCTTGATAGGACCCAAAACGATGTTCGGCACCGTATTCATCGGCAAATTCGTTCGCCCTATCCAGACTTCGGGACGCTACCGCCGTTAATTCCCCGTCTTCGACCAGCTTTAGGTCTTTTGCAAAACTGTGCGCAATGTGACCGGGGCCCACAATGCCCCATCGTATTTTATCTGCCATAATTTGGGTTTGGATTTTTTCAAAAGTAAGGAATTTTCACAGAAAAATTTAGGGTTCAATTCTACCTTCCGTAGGTTTAAGGTTCAAGGGAAAAACCTACAAATTTTGACTTTGTGTTTGAGACCTTCAAACAGCTACGAACTAGCATTTGAACCTTGAATTTTTCCTGCCTATCTTTGAATTTTTCCTGCCTATCTTTAGGACTTAACATAAACGCATTCAATGGACCTTAAATTCAACAAAAACGAAGACCACAACAAACTCCTTGTTTCCGAGTTAAAAAATCGACTGGCCAAAGTAAAACTGGGCGGTGGAAAAGCACGTATCAAAAAGCAGCATGACCAAGGAAAACTGACGGCACGCGAGAGGATCGAGTATTTGTTGGACAAGGAAAAAAATAGTATAGAGATCGGCGCTTTCGCGGGTGACGGAATGTACGAAGAACACGGTGGATGCCCGTCCGGTGGCGTTGTGGTCAAAATCGGGTATATCTCGGGAAAGCAGTGCGTTGTGGTCGCCAATGATGCGACGGTCAAAGCAGGTGCCTGGTTCCCCATCACCGGGAAAAAGAATTTAAGGGCACAGGAAATCGCTATCGAAAACCGGTTGCCCATCATTTATTTGGTCGACAGCGCCGGCGTGTATTTACCGTTACAGGACGAGATTTTCCCCGATAAAGAACATTTCGGGCGTATTTTTCGCAACAACGCCGTCATGAGCGGCATGGGCGTCACCCAAATCGCCGCTGTTATGGGCAGTTGCGTGGCCGGGGGTGCCTATCTGCCGATTATGAGCGACGAGGCCATTATTGTCGAAAAGACGGGAAGTATCTTTTTGGCGGGCAGCTATCTTGTCAAAGCGGCTATCGGCGAAAATGTGGATAACGAGACGCTTGGCGGGGCCACGACACACTCCGAAATCAGTGGCGTGACCGATTATAAAGCCAAAGACGACAAAGATGCCTTAAATATCATTAAAAATCTGATCGATAAGATAGGGTCCTATGACAAGGCGGGCTTCGACCGAAAACCAGCCCACAAACCTAAGGAAAATCCCGATGATATTTTTGGCCTGATACCAGACGCGAGAAACGAGCAATACGATATGCTCGAAGTCATCAAACGCTTGGTAGACGAGTCTAAATTCCAACAGTACAAAGAAGGTTATGGCAAGACGATTTTGACCGGCTACGCCCGTATCGACGGTTGGGCCGTGGGTATCGTGGCCAACCATCGCAAAGTGGTCAAGACACAGAAGGGTGAAATGCAGTTCGGGGGCGTCATCTATTCCGATTCGGCGGACAAGGCCACACGCTTTATCGCCAATTGCAACCAAAAAAAGATTCCCTTGGTTTTTTTACAGGATGTCACCGGGTTTATGGTCGGCAGCAAGAGCGAACATGGCGGTATTATTAAAGATGGTGCCAAGATGGTCAATGTGGTCAGCAACTCCGTAGTACCGAAGTTTACCGTTGTTATCGGCAACAGCTATGGCGCCGGCAACTATGCCATGTGTGGCAAGGCCTACGACCCTCGGCTGATCGTCGCGTGGCCCAGTGCGGAACTGGCGGTCATGAGCGGAAATTCCGCCGCCAAGGTACTTTTGCAGATCGAAAAGGCGTCCCTAAAAAAGAGGGGGGAAACGATTACGGAAAAAAAAGAAGCCGAATTGTTCAACAAAATCAAGGACCGCTACGACAACCAAGTATCCCCCTACTACGCCGCAGCGCGATTGTGGACGGATGCCATCATCGACCCGCTGGACACCCGAAAATGGATTTCCATGGGCATAGAAGCGGCCGATCATGCGCCGATCAAAAAGGATTTCAACATGGGGGTTTTGCAGGTTTGAACCAGCCGCCTCCGGGCGAGTCGCCAGAAACTAGAGGAAAGACTTTTTTAGTATTAGACAGCCTTTATGGCCGAATCCTTCGTCCGGGTTCTTAGTTCCAGAAGCGCAGCGGTCTATTTTGTTTTCCTACTTTTGAAAAAAATTTAATCACCATGTTAATCATTGGAATCGCGGGCGGCACGGGCTGCGGAAAAACGACGGTAGTAAACCAGATCATCAACGAGCTTCCGGACGGGGAAGTGGGCGTGATTTCACAGGATTCCTACTACAAAGACCTCTCGCACCTGTCCTTGGAAGAACGACGCATGACCAATTTTGACCATCCACAGTCAATCGATTTTGAATTGTTGGAAGAACATCTCAAACTGCTAAAAGCCGGAAAATCCATCAAACAACCGGTATATTCGTTTTTGGAATGTAACCGTACGGACAAAACCGTCCTGATATCCCCAAGCAAGGTACTGATTGTCGAGGGCATTCTAATTCTGACCAACGCGCTTATCCGTAAAATGCTGGATATCAAAATATTCGTGCATGCCGATTCCGACGAGAGGCTCATCCGAAGATTAAAAAGGGATGTCAACGAGCGCGGTTGGAACCTTGACGAGACCCTTGACAAATACCAGACGAACATTAAGCCCATGCACCTCCAGTTCATCGAACCCAGCAAAGAATATGCGGATATTATCATCCCGAACAATAAATACAACACGGTGGCAGTTGATATAGTACGGACGATCATCAACGAGAAACTGGATTAGTATAGCTTATGGGCCTAAAAGTTTTACGGAAGAAAAAATGGTTTAAAGTCTTTACCAACATGTACGTTTTGGTATTGACCGTTTTTGTGATTTGGATGGTTTTTTTCGATACCAATTCCCTTCTCATCCATTTAGAATTAAAAAAGGAAATCAGGAAGCTCGAAAAACAGCAAGAATTCTTAAAAACTGAGATTGCCGAGGATAAAAAGGTCCTAAAAAAACTCTCCGACCCCGAAGAACTCGAAAAATTCGCCCGCGAACAGTACTACCTCAAGAAAAAGAACGAGGAAATCTATCTAATCGAATATGAGGATAGTTTGAAAGGGAGTAAAAAAGAGTAGCCGACTCTTAACGAACTTTAACGCAAATCGTTACCGTTGTTCACTTCGTGTTAACAAAATGGTTTCGAAGGCATCGTAAATAATCGTATTTTTACCCCCTAATTTAGACGGATAATGGGCAAGATCATTGCTATTGCGAACCAAAAAGGGGGTGTGGGAAAAACCACGACGACGGTCAATCTCGCCGCCTCGTTGGGGGTATTGGAGAAGAAGGTGCTGTTGATCGATGCGGACCCGCAGGCGAACGCGACTTCGGGACTAGGTATCGATGTGGATTCCGTGGAACTGGGCACCTATCAGTTGCTTGAACATAGCGTTACCGCAAAGGAAATTATCATACCCACCGACTCCCCCAACCTCGATCTCATTCCCGCACATATTGATCTGGTCGCGGTCGAAATCGAGCTGGTGGACAAAGACAGGCGGGAGTACAAAATGAAAGAAGCGATTTCAGATTTACGGGATAGCTATGATTATATTCTTATCGATTGTGCGCCCTCATTGGGCCTTTTGACCTTAAATGCCCTGACCGCGGCCGATGCGGTCATCATTCCCATTCAATGTGAGTATTTTGCCCTAGAAGGCTTGGGCAAGCTTTTGAATACTATCAAAAGTATCCAGAAAATACACAATCCCGATCTTGATATCGAAGGGATGTTGTTGACCATGTTCGATTCCCGTTTACGCCTTTCGAACCAGGTCGTCGAAGAGGTGCGCAAGCATTTTTCCGATATGGTTTTTGACACTATTATACAGCGTAACGTACGTTTGAGCGAGGCACCCAGTTATGGCGAAAGCATCATCAAGTACGACGCCAGCAGCAAGGGCGCGGCCAACTATCTGAACTTGGCCAACGAGGTACTGACCAAAAACAAGGCCGTAGTTTAAACCTAAAGTAAAGGCAACCCAATGGCGAAGGCAACCAAAAAACAGGCACTCGGGCGTGGACTCTCCGCACTCTTAAAAGACCCCGACAACGATATTCAGACAGCCACGGACCGTA
>NZ_JBGTHY010000492.1:0-4088 GCF_041745955.1 Pricia sp. | reverse complement strand
TTAGACCTCAGCATTGAGGCCGGTGAAATTTTCGGGTTGTTGGGTCCCAATGGAGCGGGAAAAACTACTTTAATTTCCATGCTAAGTTCCCTACTTAAGCCCACATCGGGGTCGTTCAGTATCGACGGATTGAATTACAGGGAACACAAAAACGAACTGAAACAAATGATTGGTATCGTACCCCAAGAGTATGCCCTATACCCCTCGCTGACCGCTTATGAAAACCTACACTACTTCGGAAGCATGTACGGGTTACATGGCAACCCGTTAAATACCAAAATTCTTGAACATATCGAAATTTTAGGACTTTCAAAATTCGCACATAAAAAAATCGCCAGTTTCTCGGGAGGCATGAAACGCCGCATCAACCTAATTGCCAGTATCTTGCACCGGCCTAAAGTTTTGTTTCTCGACGAGCCTACGGTAGGTGTAGATGTGCAGTCCAAAAATGTTATTATGGAGTATCTAGGGCAGCTCAACGCCGGGGGAACCACCATTCTATACACCTCCCATCACCTGAACGAAGCAGAAAAATTCTGTACCCGTGTCGCCATTATCGATTTAGGAACTATCGTTTGCCAAGGCACACCCCAGACCTTGATAGCACAACAGGTTGGCGCCAAGAATCTTGAGGAAGTATTTTTAGCGAAAACCGGTAAAGCCCTGCGCGACTATGCATAAACTTTGGGCCTCGACATACAAAGAATTTTTGCTGCTCACACGCGATATCGGCGGCTTGGCCATCCTTTTTTTGATGCCCTTGTTTTTGGTCGTTTCGATAACCCTCGTTCAAAATGACACCTTCAAGACATTGAAGGAGACAAAAATTCCCATTCTTTTAGTCGACAACGACCAAGGAGAGGTCTCAAAAACCATTCAGGAAAACCTTAAAAATTCGCCCCTTTTCGAGGTGCAACTACAATCATCCGAAGCATCGGTAAAAGAGTTGGTGCGGACCGGTAAATTTCAGTTGGGCATCGTCATCCCTAAAAATCTATCAAAAGATTTAAATCAAAAGGTCGCCGAAAACGTCGAAGGCATCCTAGAAAAATTCGGTGAGAAAGAAGAAAGTATTCCTTTGGTAAAATCGAAATTAAAGTCCAAGGAAATCAAGCTCTATTTTGACCCGGCCACCCAATTCGCCTTTCGTAATTCCATAAAGAGCGGTATCGATCAAATGGTATCCAAAATAGAGACCCAGACCATTTACAAGGCCTTTCAGGATGAATTGACAGAGGATTCTACCGAAAATTTTTTCGACGCTGAACCCTTCTTACTTTTTAAGGAAATAGTACCTTCTGAAAAAGCAATCATCCCCAACGCCACCCAACACAACATTCCGGCGTGGACGCTTTTTGCCATTTTCTTTATTATCTTACCCCTGTCTATCAACATGGTGAAAGAAAAAAATCAGGGTACATTTATACGATTACGTACTCATCCCGTTTCGTATGGCACTTTTTTAGGCGGAAAAACCGTAGTCTTTCTTGGGGTCGCACTAGTTCAATTTGCTTTGATGCTTTTGGTCGGCATTTATTTTTTTCCGTTCATCGGGCTTCCAAAATTGGATGTTTCAGGGAAACTGCCCCTACTCTTTTTTGTGGCCTTCTTCGCAGGATTGGCTGCCGTAGGTCTTGGGCTATTATTAGGCACCATCGCAAAGACACAAGAGCAATCCGCCCCCTTTGGAGCCACCTTTGTTGTTATTCTGGCCGCCTTGGGCGGGGTTTGGGTCCCCGTTTTCGCCATGCCAAAATTCATGCAGGTGCTCTCGAATATTTCCCCTATGAACTGGGGCTTAAATGCTTTTTACGATGTCTTTTTGCGAAATGTCGGAATATCCGAAGTACTGCCTGAAATTGCATTGTTATCTTTGTTTTTTGCGGTTACAGTTGTAATTTCTGTGGTATATAATGAAAGGAAGAACACGGTTTGAAAAATGAATAAAGAAATCACTCATTCCAGTGAAATTCGGGTACGATTTGCAGAATGTGATCCCCTGGGTATCGTCTGGCATGGCAACTACATCCAGTTTTTTGAGGATGGCCGTGAAGCCTTCGGCCGCCATCATGGCATTTCGTACCTCCATCAAAAGGCCAATAATTTTTCGACCCCAATCGTTTCCTCGAAATGTGAACATAGACTACCACTGCGTTATGGCGATGTCGCTACCATCAAGGCGACCTATATCGATTCGCCCGCTGCAAAAATGATTTTTAAATACGAAATCTTGAATCCGGAGGGGAATGTCGTATGCACGGGAGAAACCGTTCAGGTCTTTGTAGAATTGGAAGGCAATCTTTCTTTGATACTTCCCGATTTCTTTAGGCAATGGAAAATTAAAATGGGTTTGTTGAATGTATAGTACCTATTTATCATATAACAATATTGTTTCATCACTTGGTTTTGACAGCACGAGCGTGGTTGATCAGCTATCCGCCGAAGTTTCGGGGCTACGATTGATTGACGGGCACGAGATTTTAGACCGCCCTTTTTACTCCTCTATGATATCAGAGGATGCCTTGAACGACGCTTTTGAGCGATTACCGACCTCATCACCAAAAACCCGATTGGAAAAGATGCTGGTGGTCTCGCTAGAAAATATCCTAGAGGCTTCAAAAATTGAATTGACCGATCGCGTCGGACTTATAGTTTCCACGACCAAGGGCAATATCGACGTATTGGAAGAGGGCAGTAAATTCCCGAAAGAACGTGCCTATTTAAGTACTATAGGGGCGGAGCTGCAAAACCATTTTGGCTTCGCCACAGAGCCAATCGTAGTCTCGAATGCCTGTGTTTCCGGGATTCTAGCGATCGTAACCGCCAAAAGATTGATCGATCAAGGTACGTTCGACCATGTTTTCACCGTGGCCGGCGATCTGGTCACAAAATTCATTATTTCGGGATTCAATTCCTTTCAGGCTTTGAGTGACGTACCTTGTCGGCCGTATTGCAAATCACGATCAGGCATCAATATTGGGGAAGTTGCGGCAAGCGTTCTGGTCACCAGGGATAATAATCGGTTGGTCGACGAATCCGTAGAAATTTTGGGGGGAGCATCCTGCAACGACGCCAACCATATTTCCGGACCATCCCGCACGGGAGAGGGTTTGTTTCTAAGTGTTACCTCGGCGCTTCAGGAAGCCAATTTATCCCCCGGTGAAATCGATTATGTTTCCGCCCACGGTACGGCTACCATGTATAACGATGAAATGGAAGCCATTGCCTTTAACCGGGCCGGTTTGGCCAACACCCCTTTGAACAGTCTCAAGGGCTATTTTGGTCATACGCTAGGGGCATCGGGGCTGCTCGAGACCATTGTAGGAATGCATTCCTTAAAACGAAATACATTGTTCGCCTCGAAAGGGTTTCAAGAATTGGGGGTTTCGCAACCCTTGAATATCATCGAAAAAACAACATCGAAAAAAATCAACACATTTTTAAAGACAGCTTCAGGGTTCGGGGGAACCAATACGGCGGCGGTTTTTAGGAATGTTTAACTGAAAAGGTCGGAATGTGACCCAATTCTGACCAGTTTGATGCCCTTTGGTGACTCTATTTGAAACCAAATAATCAACAGGTCGGGTTTAATGTGGCACTCCCAGTTATCTTTATAAGCACCTTTCAATCTATGTAGTCTAGCACTTTTGGGTATTCCTGAAGCGCCCTTTCTCTCCAAAATTTTTAGAACTCTTACAGAAAGTTTAAAATCTTGTTTGTTGCGTTTTATTTTCTTTAAATCCTTTTTGAACTTGGTTGTGAAATCTAAGTAGTACATTGTCTACAAGTTATCTAACCAAGTATCCAAATCCTCGATTCTCTCCAAATCTCCGTGAACGGCTTCTTCGATAGCCTTCTTCGTCTCTTCGTTAGGTATGTTTCCTACATCTTGGTATAAAAGCCCCTCGATATAGTTGTTCAGACTTCTTCGCTGTGCTTTTGCTTTCTCTTTTACTAATTCAAGAAGTTCTTCGTCAAAACGAAATGCAGTTTGAACTTTTGATGATTTCATAGTATAGTTGTTTTTCCGAATATAAAAGTACGAAATAACAATTCGTTATACAAATATATTCACTTTGTTATACCCC
>NZ_JBGTHY010000491.1:0-4004 GCF_041745955.1 Pricia sp. | reverse complement strand
AACATCCGCTGTCGTCACGCAAAACGCAAGGCCCGATTTCCGTCCTTTCATCCACCCCATCCTGGCGCCGGGTTCTGAAGCGGAACTGACTGAGTTCAGCCCCGGGCACCATAAGCACCAGACCGGACTTTATTGGGGTTTTACGCGTGTAAACGGAAGCGGCGCTTCCGCCGATGAATTGAAAAAGTGGTTTTACAATCCGGATAAGCCGGAGAATATCCAGAAAAAGATAGGACGTGACTTTTTCCACAACCCCGACGGGGACCACTGGCAAAGAGTATCCGCGGAAGTGCTGGCCCCTCAAGGGGAATCGGTTAAATGGAAGACCGTATATAACATGCTGGACGACTCGAAAACACAAATATTAAAGGAAACGCAGACCTGGACATTCACTCAAAAGGAAGGGAAGTTTTTATTGAGTTTGGAGTGGGCGGGAGAGGCGCTTACCGACATTACGGTCAACGAATTCGATTACGGCGGACTCTTCTTAAGAATGCCCTGGAAGAAAGGTATTAAAGGAGAGGTAGTAAATGCCGCCCGACAAAAAAATGAAAAGGCGAACGAACAGAGAGCCATGTGGGTAGATGCCGGAATGGAAATGGATGGCCTTGAAGAATGGGGACATATCGCCATTTTCGACCATTCCGATAACCAGGGTTATCCTCAACCTTGGCGGGTGGACGGACAACTTGGCATAGGTCCGGTCTTGGCGAAGTTGGGGGACTGGCAGATCAAAAAAGGGCAAACAAAAATTTTCCAATATCAAATAGTGGCATATTCAGGTGAACTGGACGCCACAAAAATGAACGACCTATGGGGAGATTATGTTGGGGACAAGGGTATGTACAATACGGCATCCCTGTGGGAGATTGCCAAACAGGAAGGCCGGGACGCCAAGTTTTTAAGCCCCAAGGAAGCGGTCGAAGCTATGACCATAAAACAGGGCTACAAGGTAAACGCTTTTGCCTCCGAGCCCATGATAACCCAGCCAATTGCCTTCTGCTGGGACGACAGGGGCAGAATGTGGATCGCCGAGAACAGGGATTATGAAACACGTAGCAAAGGGTTTTCCAATTCCGGTGATAGTCGTATCCTGATTTTGGAGGATACCGATCACGACGGGGTAGCGGATAGAAAAAAGGTCTTTGCGGAGGGCATACCCTTCCCTTCGGCCATTGCCGTTGGCCATGGCGGGGTGTTTGTGGGCGCGCCGCCCAACCTGCTGTTCCTGCCGGACAAAAATGCTGACGACAGGGCAGATGAAAATAACATTAAGGTGCTGTTGACCGGCTGGGGCATCCGTGACCGTCATGAAACGATCAATAGTTTCCACTGGGGCCCCGACGGGTGGCTATATGGCCTCGAAGGGTTCGCCACTCCTTCCAAAATCAGAAAACCAAAGGGAAAGGGCCGTATCTATAAACATAGGGACGCATTCCCTGATGATCTGTTGGAGGCCGATGGAGTAGATGTAAATGGAGGCGTATGGCGGTACCATCCCATAAAGGAGCGCTTTGAAGTGGTGGCCCATGGGTTTAGCAATCCTTGGGGCATCGACTATGATGCCAAGGGGCAATTGTTCATAACGGCCTGCGTGATTCCCCACATGTTCTATGTACAACAGGGCGGTATTTACCACCGTCAGGGCGGCCAACATTTCAATCCTTATGTGTACGAGGACATCAAGACCATTGTGGACCATCGTCACCGGTCGGCGCACGGGGGGGCTAGAATCTATCAGTCCGACGCTTTTCCGGCGGACCAACAGGGACGGTTGTTCATGGCGAACATACACGAACATGGAGTGCTATCGGATATCCTTACGACTAACGGCTCCGGGTTTATCGCAAGTCACGGCGATGATTTTATGATGGCCAACAATGCCCAATTTGTAGGCTTCAGCATGGAAGTGGGCCCCGCAGGTGATCTTTATGTGCTGGATTGGCACGATGCCGATATATGTGGCGACGATGTCCTTAATAAGGATACGGGCAGGGTCTTTAGGATCGCTCCCGAAAAATCCCTGGCCGATAACTGGAAGGGAAGATATGAAGACCTCAATAAAATGACCGATATCGAACTTGCGGAACTGCAACTGAGCAAAAGCAATTGGCATGCACGCCGCGCAAGGGTCATATTACAATACCGGGCAGCTCAAAAGGCTCTTGAGGCCCCGGCGGTATCGAACTTGAACGACCTTTTGATCAACGGGAACAACGAGGACATTCGACTACGTGCGCTCTGGACCCTTTGGATAACGGACAATATCGGTGCGGACAGTCTGGTAAGTCTTTTGGCAGATCATCATGAATATGTACGGGGCTGGGCCGTCAAGTTCCTGGTCGAGGACGGGCAGCCATCAGGGAAAGGGATACAGGCGATGACCGCTTTGGCGAAAAAGGAACGATCGCCCGTGGTCCGTCGCTACTTGGCCGGGGCTTTACAGTGCGTCGATGAAGTCGACCGTTGGGACATGGCATCGTCCCTGGTAAAATACAAAGAGGATGCGGATGATCCCAACATCCCGTTGATGCTCTGGTTCGGGATAGAGCCATTGATCGCCGACCAACCCCAAAAGGCGTTGGCCTTGGCAAAACAAAGCGAAATACCTTCCCTAGTGCGAAAGATAGCGAGACGGTTGGTAGATGGAAATAAAATGGAACCGCTTATTGCAGTATTAGGGGAAAAATCAAATCCGCAAATGGATCTTTTAGACGGAATGCTGGCGGGAATGGAAGGAAATTCGGACCAGAAGGAACCTTCAAATTGGACGACCACTTACAAACGTTTGCAATCCGACCCAGCTCTTTCTTCCAAGGCCGATGAGATCGCGCAAAATTTCGGGAATGCCGAAGTGGCTAAAAAATGGCTCGCCATAATAAACGATTCCGCAGCAAATCCTGAAGACAAGAAAAACGCAATCCAGGGGCTGGCCTCCAAACAAAATCCCGCATTACAAAAAATCATCCCAGAATTATTAGAGGACAAGGATTTACGCTCTGAAGCCATCAAGGCGATAGCGGCCTATGACAGTCAAGATCTTGGAACGGCTTTGTTCCAAAAATATGGTGGCCTTACAGCGAAGGAAAAGGAAGAGGCCTTATTGACCATGGCCTCGAGACCAATGTACGCCCGGTTTTTGGGAAACGCCCTTAAAAATGGTAAGATCCCAAAATCGGATATTCCCGCGCACGCCGTCCTGCAATTGAGGGCCGTTCTGGGCAACGGTTTCGTGGAGATCTGGGGGCCTATCGACGATATATCCCAAACATTACAGATCCAGTACAGGAGATACCAAGGCTTGTTGACCGATGGGGCCGTCGCCAAGGCAAACACGGCCAATGGAAAGGAGATCTTTCAACGCACATGTGCCGCCTGCCATATGCTACACGGCGAAGGCGGCAAGATCGGCCCTGACCTTACCGGGTCCAACCGTACCAATACCGCTTATTTGCTGAACAATATTCTCGATCCCAGCGGGGAGGTTCAGGAAGACTACAAACTGGTGGTAGTAACCACTCAGGACGGTCGTACCTATAGCGGAAACATTATCGGGGAAAACGACAGGAACATCACCTTGCGCGTGGTAGGCCATGAACCTATCAACATCAACAAATCGCAGATACTTACCAGGGACGTTTCCGAAAAATCGATGATGCCGGAAGGTCTGTTGAACAATCTGAACGATGGGGAAGTAATGGATCTGATCGCTTATTTAAAAAAAATGGAGCCGTCATCATAGCTCGCGAACAAACCGTTAATATTGAATGAATTACAAAAAAATAAGATTTGCCATAGTAGCCCTTTTTCGGGGCGCAGTGCGTAACATTTTGCTATAGTTAAGTATATTTTATTACATTAAGATTGATTACCTTTTTTGAATATAGGTCATACTTCAATAATGCAGATATTTTTGCGAAGATTAATTTTTTATCAAACAATCTTTGGTTAAATTGACATTCTATGAAAAATAGAAGCAAATCGGTATCGCGACGTAAATTCCT
>NZ_JBGTHY010000490.1:0-4474 GCF_041745955.1 Pricia sp. | reverse complement strand
TAACGTTCTGGACTTACTTTCGCATTAAGAAAATAAGAAACAGATGAAAAGAATACTTATTCCCACTGACTTCACGGTAGAATCCTTACAACTGGTAGAGTATGCCATCCTAAACTTCCCTAAAACAAAACTTGATATCATTCTTGTCTACGGCTTTAAAATGCCCGACATGAAATGGGGGCTTGCCCATTTCTCGGCAAGACGGGAAATCAATAAGCTTTCGACGGAATCGTTCGCCAAGGCAAAAAATGTGCTGGTTCGCGAGCACAGTGATGCTATAGAACGTTTGAGCGTCGAACTGTTTACGGGCTACAACTCCTTTGCATTTCAAAATTTCATGGAACCGCTAGAGGTTAACGATGCCATCGTTCCAGAAGGAAAATTCCTGCATTTCGACCATTCCAGGTGTTTCGACCCGACCCGGTTCATCAAAAAGAATGTCGACAACGTCATTGAAGTTCCCTTGGCCCTTGGCGAGGAACATCAAAGAGCAAAATTTTCAATTTCGAGCCTCCTCAATCTTTAGACATTTTAAGGCTGATACAGGCTCGAATTCTGCACTATAATTTATCTCAATAACTATGAAAAATTTCACAACAAAATATTTAAAATCCGACATTAAATCCGGATTGGTGGTCTTTTTGGTCGCCCTGCCTCTTTGTTTGGGCATTGCCCTGGCCAGTGGGGCTCCTTTGTTCTCGGGCATTATTGCAGGTGTCGTAGGCGGTCTCGTCGTCGGTACGCTCAGTAACTCGCAATTGAGTGTCTCTGGGCCCGCGGCAGGACTTACGGCAATCGTTTTGGCGGCTATTGCGAGCCTGGGATCGTTCGAGGCCTTCTTACTTGCCGGGCTTTTGGCCGGTGCGATGCAACTGGTATTGGGGTTCGCAAAGGCGGGGATTATTTCCAATTATCTGCCATCCAACGTAATCGAGGGCATGTTGGCGGCGATAGGTATTATAATAATCCTATCGCAGATACCCCACGCCGTCGGTTTCGACGAGATGCATGAAGGAGATTATTTTTATGTCAACCCTGCCGGAGAGCACCAAATTTTCACGACCTTGGCAGATACCGTCAATTTCATCCATCCCGGGGCGGTCATCGTTGTTTTGGCCTCGCTTGCCATATTGATAGCTTTCATGAAAGTGCCATTTTTAAAAAAGATTAAATCGATACCCGGTGCTCTCCTCGCGGTATTGGCCGGAATTGCCATAAATGAGATGTTCAAGTTCACCGGGTCTTCCCTGGCCATTAGCGAGGACCATTTGGTCAGTCTACCGGTTCCTGAATCTTTCGGGGCGTTCTGGACCCAGTTCAGCTTGCCCGATTTTACCCAAATAGGAAATATGGATGTTTGGATCGTAGCGCTTACCATTGCGGCGGTAGCCAGTATCGAGACTTTACTTTGTATTGAGGCCGCCGACAAATTGGATCCCCTTAAGCGCTACACTAACACCAACACCGAACTCAAGGCGCAAGGGGTGGGGAATATGGTCAGCTGCCTGATTGGTGGAATTCCGTTGACCTCGGTTATCGTGAGGACTTCCACAAACGTCGATTCAGGGGGAAAAACAAAGCTGGCCGCCATTTCGCACGCTGTTTTCCTGCTACTTGCGGTCGTTGCCGTTCCCGCTTTTATGAACAAGATACCACTGGCCTCATTGGCCGCCGTATTATTGGTTATCGGATTTAAATTGGCCAGCCCGAGCAAGTTTGCCCATATGTGGCGCAACAGCAAAAAATTCCAGTTTATCCCTTTTCTCGCGACCATTGTCGCCATAATCTTCACAGACTTGCTTATTGGTGTGGGGATAGGACTCGCCGTTAGTGTCTTTTTTATACTGAGAGGGAACGTGAAACTTGCCTATTTCTTTAAAAAGGACCGGCACACTGAAGGCGAGACAATTCAAATGGAACTCGCCCAAGAGGTATCCTTTTTGAACAAGGCGGCCATAAAGCAAACCTTCAACCATCTTCCCGAAAACAGTAATGTGGTCGTAGACGCCTCGAATACGGTCTATATCGACCACGATGTGCTGCAGCTTATCAAGGATTTCGTTCACTATGGTTCCCAGGACAAGAACGTCAACGTCGACCTTGTCGGCTTTAGAAAGGAGTATAGGATCGAGAATTCCGATTCGCACGTTAGATCGATCGTTTCCGTTAATGGGGATTTTGTATCGCCAAAAAGTATTACCAATGGAGAAAAGGTGCCGTCGAACATTCTTTTGGTAAAGGAACTAAGTAATGTTTAACTATTAAGGTTCTGCCACCTATCCTGTGGCGATGAATCTAGGTATGTGCCAAACCGATCCTTCGGCTTGGCACATTATTTCGTTTAGCCATGGAACATTTAAGCTTCTGCCAAATCCACCATATCTCAAGGGTCGATGGAAACATGGCAATAGCTTATAAATCGTTCCCTTTTAAGGCTAGGGGGCTTCATAGATCAAATATTTTACCCTTATTTTCCTGAACTTCTCCAAATCGCTTTGCCAGGTTTCCTTAATCTCTTCCTCGGTCTTGCCAGCTTCGATCTGTTGCTGCAGTTTTGTTGTGCCGGCGTGTTTGGTAAAGCCGTCGGTATTGAAGACCTTGGTTTTGTCGACGGCATTGGTATAGGCATCGATCAACCATTGAAGTGAAACTTCTTGCATTCTCGGATTTTCCGAAAGGTCTTTACCAAAGCATTTTTTGCCCTCTTCTTTGGGCGTTTTAGATCCGAAATTGGGCATTGGCGTATACCTAAAACTGTATTGTGTGCTGTCTAAAAAAGAGGCTCCATAACGTTGAAACTGGAATTCCGTACCTCTCCCTGCATTGACATTTGTACCTTCAAAAAGTCCCAAGCTCGGATAGAGCGTTATGGAAGTATCATCGGGTAGATTGGGTGAGGGTCGTATTGGTAGGTGGTATTCGGTGTTGTAGTTCCAGTTTTCCAAGGGGATTACGGTCAGGTCGGCCTTTTTTTTGCCTTCCAGCCACCCTTCTTCGTTGATCATTTTGGCGTATTCGCCGATGGTCATGCCATAGACAAGCGGGATTTCGGTCATGCCCAAAAAGCCGGTATGTTCGGCTTCCATGGTGGGGCCGTCTATGTAGTTCGCGTTGGGGTTGGGCCGGTCGAGAACAATAATAGGCACATTATTTTCGGCACAGGCCTCCATCACCAGTTGTAACGTGGCGATATAGGTGTAAAAACGGACGCCGACGTCCTGAATATCGAAAAGCACTACATCAAGACCTTTTAATTGTTGGGCGGAAGGTTTCCGGTTTTTTCCGTATAGAGAAATTAAAGGAAGTCCCGTTTGTGCATCCACCCCATCCTTTACTTTTTCACCTGCGTCCGCCTCCCCACGAAAGCCGTGTTCCGGGGCGAAGACTTTTGGGATATTTACATTCAGGGAAAGCAGGGAGTCGACCAAATGGGTGTATGGGGTTTGGGGTTTGTGGTTTGGGGTTAGCTTTTCATTGTATCCTGCCTTCTGTCTTCCGTCATCAGTCATCGGTCTAGTTTCATCCTGTCTTCCATCTTCCGTCTTGTCTCTAGGTTCTTGCCTGCCTACTTGCGATGTGGGGTTTATATCCGCGACTTCCTTAAAGATCACACTTGTCTGATTCGCCACCACACCTACCTTTTTCCCTTCGAGTAGCGAGAGATATTCTTTCGTTCTATTGGCCGCAACGATGACCGACTCCGGAACAAGGGAATCGGTTTCGGCCAATGCGATCCTAGGGGCGGCCTCTTCTGATTTAGATGGGTTTCCACAGGCGCAGATCGCCAAAAACAAAATGAAAAACGTACTTTTGATATTAACTATGTTCACGATAAAAACATTGGATTGAATTTTGAATATTTCTTGGCCAAACGCCTTATCAAGGGCGCAGCGCATAAAGTTAGTATTTCCGCACCGATAATAAAAATAGCGATCGCCGCTATTGCATTGGGTGTAATCATGATGCTGGTTGCCATCTCCACCGGCGTAGGGCTAAAATATAAGATCCGGGAGAAAGTGGCCGCGTTCAACGGGCACATCCAAATTTCAAATTACGACAACAATACCTCCGATGTTTCTGTGGTGCCGGTTTCGTTGGATCAGGAGTTTTACCCTGAATTCAAATCCGTCGATGGCATAGCCAATATACAGGCGGTGGCCAGTAAAGGGGGTATCATCCGCACCGAGGATACCTTCGAGGGTATCATCGCCAAAGGGGTCGGCAGCGATTACAATTGGACCGTTTTTGAAGAATACCTTGTCGATGGCAAACTGCCGGATTATTCGGGGAAATTGAACGATGAGGTGCTGATGTCCCGTTTGATGGCGAACCGTTTGCACCTCAAAACGGGCGATTCGTTCTTTTCTTTTTTTTTAAAGGATGACAATGTGGACAAACTGCCCAACCAGCGGAAATTTACCATAACGGGACTCTACGATAGCGGTTTTGAGGAGTTTGACGGCCTTTACATTTT
>NZ_JBGTHY010000489.1:0-5139 GCF_041745955.1 Pricia sp. | reverse complement strand
CCCTGTCCAAAAACCTATCAACAACCTTTGGATGTATCATATTCATTGTATTTCATTGATTTTTGCTTGTCTCTTTAGAATTTTTAGTATTACGGCGTTCGGTACTTTTTGGCCGAACTTGATCTGTATGGTCTTTTTTCCAGTTTTATACCCCTTCCCCGCAAGGATTTTACGGTCTTCGCTTTGTAGCGCATCCACGCCAAAACTAACATGGTGCCTTGCCACGGAAAATCCGGCGAGAATACCATGGTATTTGTATATGGGCACGTTCCAGCTTATGCCTTCTTCCGCTTCCGGAACGGTCGATGTTATGATTTTCCGGAGTTCCTCCATTATGGGGCGTGCTTCCGGGTTTGCATTGACAATGTAGGCCTCTACCTCTTTTGGCTTAGACTTTTCCATTTATATATCGATTGTGATCAGCTTTTTACTGACAGGTCTATTCTTCCAACTGGTACAAAAGTACCATTTCAAGAGAAAAAGTGCTACTCTAATTTTACATTGCCCCAGCGGTTACTACAGAGCGACTTATAAAGTTTCCGGTTGATGGCGTTCCTTTTCAAGTAATAATGTCGCTTGACTATAGGCCCATTGCAACAGGTGGAATGTACCAATGCGTCAGAATGCTAAATCGTGACTCAAGATTAAAAATTTATGAACATTGGATGGCCTTGGTCTATGTTAAAAATGAATATCGCAACAAAGGTTTTGGTGCATTGCTTTGTGAAAAAAATCAGAATATTGGAAAAGAAAGGGGACTAAAGGAAATTTTCTTGTTCACCTCAACTGTAGAATCACTTTACACCCGACTTGGCTGGCAACTTTTGGAAAGACTTAAATCAGGAGGCAGGATTATGCAATTGTTCCATGACAAAGTGCTCCTGTTTTATTATGTGCCCGCCATTTTAAATATTATGTCGCACATACTTGTACTTTGTTTTTGTTCAAGATTTTCTTTCCGGGTTGCGCTTTGGTCGTCAATGGCAATGGGCCTGCTTTCCGTATCGACCACTCTTTTCGTTATTATCCCTATTCAAAATGATTTACCAACGCTGGGTTTGACGCCTGAAATCAATTCCAAACTATTGATGTATGCACTATTTTTTCAAGTGTTGCCGGCAGCGCTTCAAGTAATGATCGCTATCGGAATTTTGAACAACCACTTGAAAGGCACCACCTTAATTGGGCGATTATTGTTTATGGCCGTTTTTTTTCTGTCGGTATATTCATTGGGGACATTTTACATGGAAAGTATGGTTGGCTATCCGATGTGGCTATTGATCGACCCTTCCGATTGGTTGGCTACCCGTGAGGCAATTGGCCTAAACATCCCGGCTTTTGTATGGGTGTTTCTTATCCCTTTTTACTTACCGCTACCCTTATTGGTTCCAATGTTGTGGAAACGACCGAACGGTATTCCCAAGTATCCGGTCTTGATGATGTTGTTTTCAATACTTTGGATTTTTATGGTAACAGCTGTTTATTTCGTTCCCTAAATCCAATTAAAACTGGCCGTTGGATATTCAAGGGCGTTGATCGAAGATTTGAATACGTATGATTTCCCATTAAGAGGGATACCTTGCCTAATTTATTTAAGTGCAGTTTGTTATATGTTTATCAAGGTAAGGCGAACAAGAAAGGGCTATGAAAGCCCAATTCAATAGATTAAATACAATACCCCCTTAAATGTCAAATGATGAACAATTCAGTTTTAGATGTGATCGTTTACCATATTTTTACATTTTCATCGCGGGCCTTTTTTCCTGAAGCTTTTGGTGCATCTTTTTGCCTTCCCTGACTATGGTTTCTATAATCTCCGCTATGTCTTTTTTTGAAGTCCTAAAATTTACAATACACCCTCGCAAGCAATATTTTTCCTTAACAATGGCATTCGATAAGAACACTTCGCCTGCATGCTGCAATTCATCTAACAACGCCTCATTTAGGGTGTTTAGATAGGCTTCCATATTTTTAGTATTCAGGGTATGGTCCAAAGGAACATATCGTAAGGTCGTAATACTTAAGTTTTGTGTAACCGCTTCCAGTTCTGGATGGTTTTCGGCCAGTTCAAATAACAATTTTGATAGCTCAATATCTTCCCCAATCATTTTAATATACCCGCTTCTTCCTACCTGCTGTAATACGAGCCAAACCTTTAGTGCCCTAAAGCCCCGAGAATTTTGAAGCCCGTATTCGTAATAATTTTGGGCAAGCCCCTCTTCATTTTTACTAAAATTGTAATATTCGGGATGGGAACTATAGGTATCGACAAGATGTTTCGGGTTTTTTACCAAGGTACAGCCCGCCTCGAGCGGACTATACAACCACTTATGTGGGTCGAGGGCAATCGAATCTGCGTCCCTAATTCCGTCAAAAAGCCCTTTTAAATCGGGAACAACAGCTGCAGGTACACCGTATGCACCGTCCACATGAAACCATAATCTATACGTTTTGCAAATAGAGGCGATTGCCTTAAGATTATCCACAGTCCCGGTACTTACATCCCCTGCGGTACCTATCACCAAAAAGGGCCTTTTTCCTTTTTTTATATCATCCGCTATGGTGAGTGCTAAAAGTTCATTGTTCATTTTGTTGTCTGCATCGGTCGGTATCCAACGAATAGATCGGGCGCCATGACCAAACAAAACGGCAGCTTTTTCAATCCAGGTATGGGTTGTTTTTGAGCAATATAGGATCATTTCGGCTGGAGCCTTCATTAGACCATTTTTTTTAAGGCTTTTGGGTGTCTTGGCCGTTCTTGCCGCTAAAAAAGCGGTAAAATTCGCCATATTCCCACCACTGACCAAGATGCCACCATAACTTGGCGAAACACCGATAAATTCGGCCAGCCATTTCACCGTCTGCTTTTCGATCTCAGTAGCAATGGGGCTCAATATCTGTGCGCCGACATTTGGGTTGACAGCGGTGGCCAACAAATCCGCCAGCATACCGATCGGGGCGGGGGATGAAGTAATATATCCCAAAAATTTTGGATGGCCGTTAAATAGGGAATGGTCAAGCAATAATCTGGAAGTTCTGGAAAGTATTTCCGCAGCAGGTGACCCTTTTTCAGGCAATGGGAAGTCTCCCACTATTTTTTGAATTTGTTTCGGGGACTCGCCGGGTGTCACAGGTTTTTCCCCGATGGTATCAATTAAATTGGAAATTGTATCGATCAGTTGGTAGCCAATTTTTCTGAATTCCTCTTTGCCAATTTCGATGGGGGCCTCTCTATTTTTTGCCATGCTTTATGATTTTGCCCCACGTACGCCCAACAGTTTGGCGCAGTATGTTGTGGGAGATTTTTCTGTCATTTATTTTTAAACTTTTTTAGCTACGGTATAAACTCGCTGATCACCAAGGTTAAATTCGGTTTTTGAAGGCGAGCTATAGGTCGCAATTGTAAAAATTGGTCAAATAAGGCTCAATGTTGCCGGTATCACTAAACCTGCAAAGAAATACCGCTAATTTTTTATTTTCCATTTTGATATTCTTTCGATTCCTGCCATTAGGAATAAAAGTTGGAAAGCTCGGTAAAAGCGAATAAACGCCCCGTGCTTAATAATTGATCGGATAGATTTTTTAGGTCCCAGTCAATTTCTGTTCCCTGCATTAAATTATTGGAACTCTTAAAATTAAGGAAAAGCTGCAGATCTATATTCGTTTTGGATTCCATGGCATCATTTATTTGGTTGACTTTTCTTTGAGACTGTTTTTTATAGTGTTCCGTCCCAATATGGTTCGGATGTCTAGTTTCTTTTCACTACTAAAGCTACTACCACTTTTTAAGGGTTGATAACAGTTTTGCGCAATTGGGGGAGAATTGTGTGTATTTTGCAGTTTGCCCCACGATAAGTCTGTAAAGCGTTCTGCTAATTCTGTCGAATTGTAATGAAGTAACATTATGGCCCTGTGAGTCTGGAGTTTGGGTTCTTCGGGAAGGATGTACCAATACTTAATTCTGTAAAATCTTAATATCCCCCATTAAACGTTGTATTTCCCCGTCATCGGTGCCGTTGTAAATGCCCCTTATTTGTTTTTTCCTATCTATCAATATGAAATTTGGGGTATGCATAAAATCCTGTAATCCACCATCGCCTTGTTCCACAACGACAAAATAACTTTTGCGTGCCAATTCATAGATATGTTTTTTGCCGCCCGTCGTAATGTTCCATTTTGAATCCAAAGCACCTTTGTTATCCGCATATTCACGTAGCACGGGAACGCTGTCCATTTCTGGGGTCACCGAAATGGACAGGAGCATCACCTCGTTGTTATTCAAAAAGGTCTTTTGAAGTTTGACCATATTACCGGTCATAACGGGACAAATGCTCGGGCAGCGGGTAAAGAAGAAATCAACGACATAGATTTTGTCCCGATACTCATTTTGGGTAATTGTTTTTCCGTTTTGATTGATCAGTTCAAAATCGGAAACGGTATGGTTTTTATCTGTACCGTGCATACTTTTATCGACCAAAGCTGGATTGAGATCCGAGGGATTATAGACAGGTAATTGCTTTTCCGACCTTTGATCGCAGGCTAAAATAAACACTGCAACCATGGTAAAAGTGTACTGTTTTCCCTTTAGGAATTTTAGATCCATTATTCAGGTTGCTATTTTGTTACGCCCTAAAAACGCTTTCGCCTCAATTATTTCTGGCCTATCGTTATTGGAGTTTTCGGCTAGCTTTACCAATTTTTCAAAATATTTCCTTGCCATTTCCCGATTTCCCGATTGCTTTGCGGCAATGGCCGCCCCGTAGATACCATTAAACCTATTGGGATGCAGTTTCAAGTCGATTTCATAGCACTCCAAGGCCTCCTGAGGTTTATCCATCTCCAAAAATAGATCACCTAAAAGTTCTCTTGCCGGCAAGACTTCACCCGGAGTTACAGGGGGTTTGGCGGTATTTTCTTCCATATCGGTAGCTTCGGCCATGTAGGCTATCGCTTGCCTGGTATTGCCCTTTGCCATAGATATCCAAGCTTGCGATGCCTTGATTTGGATCAACACCTGTTTCGCTTTGTATTCATCCTTTATATTCACTAATTGCTCATGTAAGGATTGAAGCGTATCCGCCTCTTTTTCTGCGGATACAATATCCCCGGAACGAGCGGAAGCCAATAGCTCTGGCAAAA
>NZ_JBGTHY010000488.1:0-59683 GCF_041745955.1 Pricia sp. | reverse complement strand
TCGGTCAGGATATAAGGATGCTAAAGTGCCAAATTGTTCAGCAATAATCAACGGCGAATGATTGGGTAGCATAATGCCACCAGAACCAATACGAAGTGTGTTTGTACCTTGGGCAACATAGCCAATTAAAACCGAGGTGGCACTACTACCAATATTAGGTGCATTATGGTGTTCCGCTAACCAATAGCGTGTGTAACCAAACGCTTCGGCATTTTGCGCCAATTCAAGGGCATTATTATAGGTTTGTTTAAGTGTATGACCTTCTGAAACTAAAGCAAGGTCTAATATGGAATACGATGTATTTTGGATTTTCATAAATGTATATAATCCGTTGAAAAATTTGTGTCTAAATAACGAATAGCACAAGTTACTGTATAGAATCTTTTTTATACTGTCACCAATCAATAGGTTTATAATCCTTCAGAAATTTACCACACCAATGTTTTCCAGTGTTTATACCATCAAATAAGGGATCCATTACCCGTGCGGCGCCATCAACAATATCTAAAGGGGGTTGAAAATCATGTAATTCCTCTTTTTTCTTGGCCAATTCTATGGGGTCTTCATCTGTAACCCATCCGGTGTCCACCGCATTCATATAAATGCCGTCTTTTGCCAATGCCAGTGCCGATGTATGTGTTAGCATATTCAGTGCGGCTTTTGCCATATTGGTATGTGGATGACGACTTTCCTTAAAAAAGCGATGGAACTTCCCTTCCATGGCAGAGACATTGATGATATGTTTTTTGCCCGTGTTGCTTTTCTTCATGATTTTTGAAAGACGATTGCACAGCACAAACGGCGCCACGGCATTGACCAGTTGTACTTCCAACATTTCAGTGGTTTCGATCTCACCGAGCTTTAGACGCCAACTGTTTGTCTTTCTTAAATCTACTTGTTGCAAATCTGCATCTAATTTTCCTTGGGGAAACACTTCTTCGGCAACGAGGGAATTATCAAAGCTATAGGGGATTTGGGATAATTTTGCAGAAGCTCTTAAACCGATACCAGGTTCCGGCCCGTGCCACGTAACGGGCATATTCTTATTGGAGGATGTACCCGAGGTCAACACTTTCAACTGTTCTAAGCAATCCACATGATCCCGTAGTACATCGTGCGCAAATTTCGGTATGGATGCTAGCGGTTTTTCTTCGTTTTCCATCAAATGGGAATAAAAGCCTGCGGGGCGTCTCACGGTCTGAGCGGCATTATTGATCAAAATATCCAGCTGCTCATATTTTTGCTCGATGTAATTGCAAAAAATCTCTACACTTGGAATATGGCGTAAATCAAGTCCGTGAATTTTTAGACGATGACCCCATTCCGTAAAATCGGCTTCTTTTGAAAAACGCAATGCCGAATCTACCGGAAATCGGGTCGTAGCGATTACCGTTGCTCCGCCGCGGAGCAACATTAATGTAATATGATATCCTATTTTTAACCGAGAGCCTGTTATAATCGCCACCTGACCGTTAACGTCCGCAGTTTGAAAACGTTTGGCATAATTCAAATCACCACAGTCCGTACACATGGTATCATAAAAATGATGCAGTTGTGTAAATACTGTTTTACACACGTAGCAATTTCTGGGAGATTCTAATGCTTGCCGTTCTTTATTTGCTAAATCGGAACCGTCCAACAGCATTGGTGCTACAAATACATTGGCTTCACGGGCGCTACGGATCCCCGTTTCTTTACGGGCTACTCTATCCCTGGCCGCCATTTTGCGTTTAGCTGCTTTCTTCCCATTTTTTTTTCGACGGGAAAACTCATCCCTGCTTGGTCTAGAAAGCATTCCGGATGCTTTTAGCAAAGCGGTTCTTTTCTCTTTTGAAATATCGAATATTTGATCGGTATCCGTAACTAACCGCTCTAATATGGAGATGCATTTATCTATCTCTTCGGATGAAATTTTATGGGATATGGCTGTTTCTTTGTCTTCTCTATGCATCTATTTTACTAGTTATGTGTACTAAAAAATCAGCTCTGCAATATATTGACCCGTACCTTTTTCTTCTTTAACCGCGTATTGTTCAGTTTTTCGACCAAGCCGCTGGCAATGGATAGCGGTACGGCTACAAATGCGCAATCTTGCTTCAGTTCGATAACCCCCAATTGGTCCTTATTAATTCCACCTTGTTTAAAAAATAGGCCGGCGATATCGCCTTTTGAGATTTTATCTTTACGTCCTCCTGAAATAAACAGGGTTTCCCAGAGTTGTGGTTTGTGCGCCGATTTTTTAGATACAACTATGGGTTGGTCTTTCTCAATAAATTCGGGCAAACGCTCTTTTTCCCATTGTAGCACATAGGCAGTTCCCTTTGCTTTTACGCGGGCAGTTCTACCATTTCTATGGGTAAACTCTTCCACAGTTCTGGGAAGTTCATAATGAACGATAAATTGTATTTCCGGAATGTCGATACCCCTTGCCGCTAAATCTGTCGCGACCAGTACTTGACAGGTACCGTTTCTGAACTTGATCAAAGAACGTTCGCGGTCTCTTTGTTCCATGCCCCCGGAAAAACAGGTGTAATTTATTCCATATTGATCAAAATAGGCACTCACGTGTTCGATACTATCCTTAAAATTGCAAAAAATGATTCCGGGTTCATTGCCGATGTGTTGCAGTAATTCCACCAAAGTCTGTAGCTTGTTTTTATCCGGGGCAACCACTGTCCCAACGGTCAATCTTGATGCTTTTTTATCCTTTATATAATTTAGAATCGTTGGAGTTTCCAAGCCCACAAAACGGGGAATTTCAACACCCTGTGTTGCCGAGGTCAGAATGCGTTTGGTCAAATGGGGCAATTGATGGATAATCTCGTTCATCTCCTTCTCGAAACCGGTTTCCAAAGTCTTATCGAACTCATCCAATATGAGTGTTTTAATGCTTGCTTTTGAGAAGCGTTCAGCGCTAAAATGATCCGCAATTCTCCCCGGTGTTCCGATTAAAATAGCGGGAGTATGTTTTAATTCCAATTTATCTTGGGACATGGGTCTGCCGCCGTACACCGCATTGACCTTGAAGCCAGAACCCATATTGCGGACAACCTGTTCAATTTGTATTGCCAATTCTCGGGATGGTAATAGAATTAGTGCCTGTACTTCCATCAATTCGGCATCCAAAGAGTCAATAAGCGGTAATAAAAAAGCCAAGGTCTTGCCCGTCCCTGTCGGAGATAGCAAAACGGTATTCGCTGTTTTTCCGATGATAGCAATAGCTTCTTGCTGCATTGGGTTCAATGCAGCTATGTTCAGCTTTTCTAAAATATCGTGTTGGTTCCGAATGCTATTCGCCATTGAATGTATTGGTCTAATGGGATTAAAATGGATATACTCTAGCACATACGTTTACTTCGTTGGGGACGCCGCTATTTTTGGATTTTTAGCGGTACGCGGTGATACCTAATCGGCCAATACTACCGCGGGCCGCCACAGATCGGTAGCTACAAAGATATCGATAAAGCCTTTCTATTAAACCTCTTGAAGCGTACGTTTTGATTTCCTGTAGGTATAGTTTGGATAGATGGTGCGCTTGGCAAAACGATTCAATTTATTGGAATTGACCATCTTTCTAAATATGGGTTTCGTGACGCCAAAATACTCGTAGGTCGTACCGTCTAAAAAGGTGATTTCCAAAACCAGTCCCTTGAGGTCGTAATCCGCTATTCCGGAATTCGTAATGGTTTCGGTATAGGCTTCCATATTTGCCGCTTTAGTTTCGGGAGCTATACTCACCAAAAAATGGTAACCATCAATTATTGTACGGCTTTGCCCTTCGGCGGCTGACCTTTTGGTATCGCTCTCCTGAAACTTATCCGGATGCCATTCCTTGATCAAATTGCGGTAGGTCGTTTTGAGTGTTTTAAGATCGATTTCTTTTTCGACACCGAACAGCTTCTTATATTGGTTAATACGCTTCATAGATTTTTTTTGAAGGCGCAAAATTACCTCTTTATTCTGAACCCTTAGGTAAGGAAACAGGTTTATCTTTCAGGGACCAATTAAAATTAATGCCGGCCATAAAAAAAACCCCACCGATATCGGTGGGGTTTTGTTACACTTAAAAGCTTATGTATTAAATAACTTTTACGTTCACGGCATTTAATCCTTTGTTGCCTTCCTGTAGATCAAACTCGACTTCATCGCCTTCGCGAATTTCGTCTACTAATCCAGAAATGTGTACAAAATGATCTTTTTCAACACCTTCTTCGGTGATAAATCCAAATCCTTTCGTGTCATTGAAAAACTTTACTGTTCCTTTACTCATGGTAATGTAATTAAATTTATAATATGTATTGATTTGCAAAGATGGCGCCATTTTTCTGTTATTCAACCTATTAATCGATTTCTTTTCAATTTTCTACATCTATGGACGTTCATTTAGGACTTTCTTTGGAAAGAAAACATGAAGAAACTGTGATTAAATTAGGATTTCTGCTAAAAAACAGTAAGTTATAGAAAAGCATTATTAACTAACATATTATATATGAGGCAACTGAAAATCATGAAACAAGTTACAAACAGGGATACTAAATCATTAGAAAAATACTTTTAGGAAATATCAAAGATTGATTTGATTACTGCGGATGAGGAGGTAGAACTGGCCAGAAGAATACGTGAAGGAGATCATATTGCCCTCAATAAGTTAGTCAATGCCAATTTACGTTTTGTGGTTTCAGCCGCAAAACAATATCAAGGAAGCGGTTTACGGCTCTCGGATCAGATCAACGAAGGTATTGGGGAACGAACCCCCAAGAGTCTGAGTGAAATTGGAGAACTCTTTGATATCACCAGGGAACGTGTTAGACAGATAAGGGAAAAAGCGATACGGATACTACGGAAAAAATCCAATAACGAAGTTTTGCAGGCGTATTTGTAAGATAGGATATTCCACTCATTATAAAAGTAGCGCCGACTAAATTTAGTCGGCGCTACTTTCATAAATGATTCTGATAAACTTCAAATTCCAGCATTTACTAAAAAGCGCAACGTCGACCAATAAAAACCCTATAGTTGCCTAACGGGTTTTAGAAACGATTCTAATTTAGGTTTAATCTTATTTTTTGGCGATCAGCACATCATTAATTACGTGTACGATTCCGTTCGATGCCTTTACATTACCTAAAACTACTTGGGTCTTATTGCCTTTTTCGTCTTTTAATACAATCTGATCACCATTTAAACTGGCCTCTAATTCTTTGCCACCTACGGTATTGAACTTGTATTTTCCATTTGCGCCATCAATAGCTTTAACGAGTTTATCCGATGTAATATTGCCTTCTACGACATGGTACTTCAATATATCGTTCAGCACTTCTTTGTTTTCGGGTTTTGCCAATTCCGCAATGGATAGATTCTTCGGTAATTTTTCAAAAGCGTTGTTCGTAGGAGCAAAAACCGTGTAATTGCCCGGTTCGGACAGCATTTTGTCAAGTCCTGCTGCTTTAATAGCGGAAACCAACGTGGAGAGCTCCGCCTTCTCTGCAGCTACACCAGCAATGCTAGTCGCCATCATTTCCTTCTTTTCAGCTTCGGCCTTCGCTTTTTCGGCTTCCGCTTCTTCCATTGCGATTTTATCTTCCGCAGCTTTTTTATCTGCGTCCAACTTGGCTTGGTCTTTACATGATGCCATGGCGAGGACGGCACACAAGGTTAAAAATAAAATTTTTGTATTTTTCATTTTCATAACTAATTGTTTGAATTATTTACACCTAATGTAGTTCGATAAATCTTCCTTACGCCCTAAATACTATTAAAATTATGTTAAATATATCGATAGGGGGCTCACAGGTACGAACGACATTTTTACGATGTATTTTAAGGAATTAGTCCTTCGAAAACACCATACAATGCTGCCAAGGCAGATTATCGATATTCCTTTCCAGCTTCATTCCCGCGGCGTTCATTTCTTTTACCGCCTGGGACTCGGTCATTTTGTGAAGCTGTTTGATAGGTACGCTGTCATCTTCGCCCCGGTATTCGATAAGGTAGAGCTTCCCGTCAGGCCGAAGCGCTTTTTTAATGGATGCGATCATCGCTATCGGGTAGTTAAATTCATGGTAGACGTCGACCATCAATACCTTGTCCACTGAATTTTCGGGGAGGTTGATGCTCTTTTCGCTTCCTTTTACGAGGGCGATGTTCTCTAAATCGCCCTCCTCCTTTGTTATACGTAAGGCGGCGAGCATTTCATCCTGAATATCGACCGCATAAATCAATCCTTCTTTGGCCAGCGGTGCCATTTTAAAGACATGGTAACCGCTTCCCGCGCCGATATCGGCTATGGAGTCGCTAGGTTCAATAGCCATGTTAACGAGTAACTTGGAGGTGTTCTCCTCTTCTTCACGGGTAGAACGTTCTAGCCAGCCCATCCCCTGAAAACCCATAACATGGGCAATTTCCCGACCCATATACCACTTGCCGATGCCATTGGGGTCGCCCGTTTTAAAAGTGTAATTTTCTTCGGCTTTTTTAGATTTGCTATCCTGACCTATACACTGATAGAGCGGCAACGTAATTAAGAATAGAACGGAGAGGCGGAGAACGTTTCGAAGGTGTACCATAGCATGTTCAGTTCAATATGAGAATTAATCCGTAAGCTAAGAAGAAATCTAAAACCACTAATGCCATTGGATGTGGTATTTTAAGCGTTCGGGGGCGATGTAATCGTTTCGTTATAAAAAAGCGGCTTATAAATATTTCCTCAAATGTTTTTCAAAGTAGGCCGCGCTATCCGTTATGCTTTGCATAGAATTTTGGGCAAAATTGCCACCCTGTTCCAAATAATAATATTCCAACGCATTGGTATCGATTTGTGAAAGCATCTCCACGTAATCGATGGAGCCATTGCCCAGTTCGGTATAATCTCGAGTCTTCTTATCCATATCCTTAATATGCCACATGACGAATCGACCGGGATTTTTTGCTATCCATTCTGCCGGGGACAACCCGGAGGAGTGCATGATCCAATACATGTCCATCTGCAATTTCACCAATTCCGGTTCGGTTTCATTCAAGATGATATCATACCCCTTTTGACCATAGTGATGTGTAAATTCGAAATCGTGGTTGTGATAGGCGAACCCCAATCCGGATGCATTGACCTGCTCACCCATTGTATTGAGCTTTCCACTCAGCTTTTTGAAATTTTCGATATCACGATATTCCGGTGCCAACCAAGGCCAAGTTATGTATTTTGACCCGATGGCATGCGCTCCGGTAATGCACTGGTCAAGGTAACGCTCTAGATCCGAGTCGGACTTTTCAAAATAATCCGTAAAATTATAATGCCCGCTGGTGGCCGTCAATTGTAAGTCGTCAAGCAGTTTTTTGAAGTCTTTGGACTTCATACCGTAATATTGATCAAGGTCCCCATCATAACCGTAAATTTCAGAATCTTGATATCCGAGGTCCCGCACCCGCTGCAAGGTCGCCACCGGATCTTTTTGCATCGCATCGCGTATGGTAAAAAGTTGCAGCCCCATTTTAAAGTTAGATGTACCGTTTAGGGCAAAACTGGGTATGGGCAGAAAAGCAGCAGCGGTTGCCGTGCCGGATGTCCGTAGAAATTTTCGTCGGTCGATAGTCTTTATATTTTAACTGGAGTGATTGCTTTCTGTCTTCCGTAGATTTTCAAAAATACTTTATAATTTCTAATTTGATTCATCGAATGGAATGAAAACGTATTCCGTTCGGTGGCCTGCCCCGGTGTAAACCTAAAATCTTTGGGTCGCTGGGCCACCAGATGTACTACATTATGATTGAGATTGGTGATGCTATCCACAGCTATATTTCTTTCTATAGTATTTTTTTTATTTTTTCAACGAAGCCATATCGATAACGAAACGGTACTTGACATCATTGTCCATCACGCGCTCATAGGCTTTATTGATGTCCATCATATCGATCATCTCAACATCGGAAACAATATTATGCTCTCCACAAAAATCCAACATTTCTTGGGTTTCCTTAATACCACCGATCAACGAACCGGCGACACGTTTTCTACCCATAATCAATCCGGCCCCGTTAAAAGGATCCAATGGTTCTACCGATCCGACCAATACCATGGTGGCGTCCCTTTTAAGCAACGCAATGTAAGGATCCATCTTATGGCCGACGGGAATGGTATTTAGGATAAAGTCAAAACTGCCCTGATGCTTTTTCATGGCCTCCTTATCCTTTGAAATCAAGACCTCGTGTGCTCCCAAACGTTCGGCATCATCCGCTTTATCGGGCGATGTGGTGATCATAACGACATGTGCTTCCATCGCATTGGCGAATTTCACGCCCATATGGCCGAGACCGCCCAGACCGATTACACCTACGTTGTCGCCTTTTTTGACGTTCCAGTTTTTCAGGGGGGAATAGGTCGTAATGCCCGCACATAATAGCGGTGCGGCTGCTTTTTCGTCGATGTTCTCGGGAATGCGGAGTACAAACTCCTTGTCCACAACAATTGACGTGGTATATCCTCCGTGGGTATGGTCGTCCATATGCTTGTCCTTACTTCCGTAGGTCATGGTCGCCCCGTTTTCACAGAACTGTTCCATATCGTCCTTACAGGCGGAACAGGTCTGGCAGGAATCGACCATGCAGCCGACACCGACCAATTGACCTTCCGTAAAATCGGATACGCCATCGCCTACCAATACCACACGTCCAATAATTTCATGCCCGGGAATCATCGGATAGACCGAATTGCCCCAGTCGTTGTGAACGGTGTGGATATCGCTGTGGCAAACGCCGCAATACGTGATATCGATTTCAACATCATCTTTTTGGATGTCCCGTCTTTTAATGGTCATCGGTTCCAGTTCCGCTTTGGAATCTTTGGCACCGTATGCCTTCACATTTTCTTTCATAGTATTCTTAAATTTGTAGTGTACCTGTTTTTTGTGGATGGACCTATACCTGCAATTTGGCATCCAAGGTAATCTCTGTGTCCAACAATTTGGAAACCGGGCATACCCTTTTTGCCTTTTCCGCAATCTTTATAAATTCCTCTTTCTTGATATTGGGGACCTTACCGGATACGCTCAAGGCAATTTTCACGATTTCACCGTCCTTAAAAGTGACTTTGGCGTCGGTATGCAGGTCATCTGGTGTATAGCCCTCTTCACCCAATAAACCACTGAGCTGCATGGTATAGCAACCCGCATGGGCCGCACCGATCAGTTCTTCTGGGTTGGTACCGTTTTCGTCCTTAAATCGGGTACCAAAGGCGTATTTGGCCTTTTTCAGGGCACCGCTGCCCGTAGTGATGTCCCCTTTGCCTTCTTTTACGCTTCCCTGCCAGTTGGCGGAAGCATTTCTTGTGAAATTCATATCGCTGAGATTTATTAGTTAACAATTATTGATTCGTACTTATATTAATTCGTACTTGATCGGTCCGTGCAATGCACAATCCGTTCGAACGGCAATTGGCACAACGCATAAGCGCACCGCGTTTATAATGCTTTCATACCCGCTTCTGCCACGGCGTGATCATCTTCGACGGTACTTCCGCTGACCCCGATGGCGCCGACAATATGTCCGTCTTCGTTTTCAATGGGAATTCCACCGGGAAAACTTATCAGTCCCCCGTTGGAATGTTCGAGGTTGTAAAGGGATTTCCCCGGTTGGGACAACTTTCCGATTTCTCCGGTTGGCATATCGAAATATCGGGCGGTTTTTGCCTTTTTCATCGCGATATCGATAGAGCCCAACCAGGCTCCGTCCATTTTTGCGAAAGCGACCAGATTGGCGCCGGAATCGACTATGGCGATGTTCATCTTAACATCCATTTCTGCCGCTTTTTTCTTAGCGGCCTGTATCGCTTTTTCTGCTTTTTCTAGTGTAATGTTCATAGTGTATTATTTTTAGTTTTTACAACTTAAATGTATAATTCTTTTTTTGAATATCTTACTCCATATGCACTTTCATTACCACTTTGGCATTGACAAATTCCCGGGTTCCAAAACCGCCATGTTCCCTACCGTAACCGGGTTCCTTAACCCTGTTCTTTTACTTATTCGGAATCAATTCCCGTGTTTTGGCCTCATAATTCGTATACCCTTTTTTTCCAGGTGTGTAAAAGGTGTCCTCATTCCAATCCGAAACGGGAATATTGTCTCGAAAGCGACCGACCAAATCGGGATTGGATACGTAAAGTTTTGCAAAGGACACCAAATCGGCGTTGCCCTCGTCGATGACCTTGTTTCCCTTTTCTTGATCAAAGCCGGCATTAATCATGATAGTGCCCTTGTATTTCGGACGGTAACGCTCGGCAATGTTACTTTCGGCATAGTCTAAATCGGACACATCGTTAAAAGGTTCGGACAGATGGATATAGGCCAAATCATATTCCTTATCCAACCGCTCGATAATATAATCGAAGGTGGGGATGGTATCTTCATCCATCGTCATTCCGAAAATTCCGTGCAGCGACGGATTGAATCTAACCCCTACCCTATTTTCGGGTACGACTTTTTTCACGGCATCCAGAACCTCAAAAAAGAAACGGGCCTTGTTTTCCTTGGTACCTCCGTAATTATCATCGCGATGATTGCTAGTGCCATTGAAAAACTGATGGAAAAGATACCCGTTGGAGGCGTGGATCTCCACACCGTCGAATCCCGCCTCAATGGCATTTTTGGCCGCTTGTACGAATTCGTTCTGCGTTATTTTGATATCTGATAAGCTCATGGCCTTGGGCTTGACCGTTTTTTTTTGCCCTTCTGGCGTAAATACTTCCGTATCCGGATTTAAGGCTGAGGGTGCCCATGGTAATTCCCCATCGTGAAAGTCGGGATGCGAAATACGGCCGACATGCCACAGTTGTGCGAAAATACGTCCGTCCGCCTTATGTACGGATTCGGTCACTTTTTTCCAACCGGCGATCTGTGCCTCGTTGTGCATACCTGCCGTGTTGATATATCCGACACCTCGGTTCGAAACTTGGCTGCCTTCCGAAATAATAAGGCCTGCGGTAGCCCTTTGTGTGTAATAGGGTACATGCAGGTCTTTGGTCGGCGCGTTGTTATCGTTTTCGGCACGGCTTCGGGTCATCGGGGCCATAATGATGCGATTGGGCAATTTTAGGCCGTTCATGTCGTATGGGGTCAATAGGGATTGTTCTTTCATATATTTTTGTGTTATTCATTGGAAAAAAAATGCTGTAAAACATTTATATTAAAAGGATGCGCTATCATCCTATTTAAAAATGGAATCTATTAAAATCAAGTGGGATTGGGAGTTGCTATCGCTAAGGATTTTGACGTTTTCGAAGTGGATGTATGTTCATTCCTATGGCAACAGCTAATTTTCGATGGGAATTTTGTCCACCGTACCGCTATATCGAATGGGAAATCGTTGTGAACTGTTTACGTTGATCATACTGCTCAAATTCTGATATAGGCTGAGATTGACATTAAAGTTTTCCGAATCGTCTTTCATACTGAACCGGATGTCGTAACGCTGTTTTGCATCATTTTTCGAAACTTTCATATCCTCGGGAATACCTTCGAATTCAATGCCCGGACCATCGTTATCATACCCGCCACCCATCTGTCTTTCCCCGAAATAAGGCAGGTAGATGGCAACGCTATCCCCCATCATTTTCAGGTAATTGGCATTACCGATGAGACTGATCTGACCGGCAGAACTTCCGGGCGGCAAGAGGCCCGAGTTCGAGATACTGTTCATACTGGCGGTCGCCATAGGCATCGCCCAATCCGATCGGACCTCAAAGCGTCTTTGCGACACAAGGCTATCCAATGCTTGACCTGCCCCATTGTCGTCCGTAAGCTTAGAACTACTGCCGCAAGAGTTGAACATTCCCACAGAAATACTGAAAAGGAATACGATGCTAAAGTTTCGAACGGTATTGTTTTTTGACATTTTGAACTAGATAACTACAAAGTTGACAATCTTTGCTTAAAGTTGTCTTAAACTATTTGATTGAGGATCGAGGCAGACTTTTCAAGGCTTTGTCAAGAGGGACTTCGCCCGAGACCATTTCAAAAACTGCGTTTTGGGCCGTTGTATCGTCAAGCGCAGCGACTAGAACTTGGGCGACATCTTCCCGAGGAATTTCACCACGAGACGACAACTCCTTGTCCAATTTTATTTTACCATTTCCCCGATTATTGTTCAAGGTGCCAGGTCGTACTATCGAATAATCGAGTCCGCTATCTTTTAGATACTCGTCGGCATTGTGTTTGGCTTTGAGATAGTCTTTCAACTGATCGGCTTTATCAGGGTGCCCGGCCCCGATCGAGCTTAACATGATAAATTTTTTGATGCCTGCGTTCTTACTGGCATCAATCAGTCGTTTGGCACCTTCTTGATCGACCTCGACGACTTTCTCGCCTCCGGACCCGGCCGCGAAGATTACCTTGTCAATGTCAATGACAGCTTTTGATAGGTCTTCCTCAAGATTGGCCACTACCGTTTTTACGTTTTGGCTTTCAAAAAAATCGACTTGGTCTTTTGCCCTGACCATCGCAATAGGTTCCAAGCCGTCGGACGTTTTTAAAAGCTGTACAATTTTTTGACCTGTGGTGCCATGTGCACCGGCTACTAATATATTTTGCATACTATTATGTTCTTTTGAACGAAGGTAAGGGCAAGTAATCCGTTTCAGTACTGCAAAACATTTAAAGATTGACGTATACGGACGGGAATGTCCGCAGCAAGGTCAAAGGAATCAATCCTGACTTTCAAACTAGATTAATATCTTTGCCAACTCTAAAAAATCACCAACATGTTTCTGTCGAAAAACCAATGGCTCTTTTTACTCTTTTACAGCTTCTATGCCATAACGAATGCCCAACTCGTCAATATTGAGTCCAAACGCATGCAGAAAGATTCCGTTCGATTTGCCCTAAAAAGCGATGTACTCTTCGATTATACAGATAATAACGGGGACTACATTTTTGAGATAGGTACGAACCTGACCACGCAATATAAGTCTAAGGACCTGAACAAAATTTTCTTTTTTATTGGCAACTATGATCTGATACGGAGCAAGGACCAGGATTTTCAGAATTCATGGTTCTTTCATTTGCGCTATAATCAAAAGCTATCCGATCTGTTCCGTCTGGAAGCTTTTGTACAGAATCAGAATAACACGCTGCTTACTGTTACTTCCCGAAATCTTATCGGTGCGGGAGTGCGGTTAAAAGTTATTTCTACCGAAGTGACCAAAATGTATCTGGGCAATGCATACATGTACGAAATCGAAAAAAACGATGCTACTGACCAGCGTTTTTTCAATCATCGGAACAGCAGCTATGTGTCTTTATCGTACGCTTTTCGAAAAATCAAATTGGAGCTTACCGGAACGGTATACTTTCAACCCCTGTACGACGATATCGGCAACCATCGCATTCTCAATCAAATAAAGGCGGAACTGCCCATCACCAAAATCGTCAGTCTTTCGGCCCTCTATAATTATTTTTACAGTAGTTTTTCAACAACAACGGATATCGACCGGTCTTCGAAATTGAGCGTTGGGCTTACTTTTGGTATTTGAAATGTGTTTGTTAGTTATGGATCAACTATCTCAGTAATTTGTATACTGATGGATATCAAACATACAACGCCCCTTTCTGCTTCCACTACTTCAATAATCGCTAGCGCTGCTTTTTAAACCTTCATCAACGATCCGTTGGGTCAATAGCCCTATTTTTCAAATGCTAAAACCGCTCTTCGGTGCGGAAAAGCCTATTTTTACCATCTATCCATTCTATTATCTATGAATTTACTAACGGGATTAACACTTGTATCGTCGATCTCATTTCTATGTTTCGGAGCCGCCTGTTTATTCGATGCGCGAATGAAAGACGAATTCATTCGGTACCGACTGGCGGACCGGAGAAGGCTCACGGGATTTCTTCAAATTTTGGGGGGAATAGGGCTATTATTAGGATGGCTATTTTTTTCCCTACTGGCACTGTTTGCATGTCTGGGTCTGACCCTCTTAATGGTTTTGGGTTTCGGGGTCAGAATCAAGATTAAGGATACGTGGCTACAAGCCCTACCTTCGTTAAGCTATGCCCTGCTTAATGCATACTTAGCTATATTATACCTTTCTAAACTCTGATTACGATAGGTAAATTAGGACTAAACACAGTATGAAAAAAAGAAAGGCCGGAAAAGATTTTATCAAGGGATCTTTGATTTTCAGGTGCATGATTATGGAGCCTACAAGCAAAACCGCCAATCCGATTACTGCCGGTTTGATTAAGAAGGGATAAAAAATGCCGGCTAGTAAAACAAGGGATAGACCAACCTTTAGAAATCCTACCACATAACACATCCAAACCGGTAGCCCGTAGACTTGAAATTCCTCAGTCAGGGTTGTGGCGTTGCCTCCCCTCCAGCGTGTAGGTTTTTTGTTCTGTAAGAGCCAAACGTTCAATAAACTTAATCCAACGATCAGTTGGAGTACAATTCTTATAAATTCCATAACGTATTTTTGTTAAAGTTAATAGTAATAAGAGTATTAGCATCGTTTTATAGGAATAAGTTTTGACGGTATTCCCTATCTCTTTCAAGCCTTATTCTTAACCTTTGTATTTCTATGGAACATCTACATTACAAACTCTACAAACCTTTTGGAATGCTGAGTCAACTCGATTCGAACGACGCGAAGCAGAGACGTAAAAAGCGTTTTTTAACGGAACTCCATGATTTTCCGGACGGTATTATGCCCATAGGACGACTGGACGAAAAATCGGAAGGTCTTCTTTTAATGACCACGAATGGAAAAATCAGCTATGCCATCAATCGCTCCGGAGTCGAGAAGGAATACTACGCGCAACTGGACGGCGAAATATCGGATGAGGCCATCGCATTGTTATCCAATGGTGTTGAAATCGGACTTGAAGGAACTACATATGCTACAAGACCCTGCCTTGCAAAACGATTGGCTGCAAATCCCCAACTTCCAGAACCGAATGCAACACTGCGATTAGGTCGCCACCGCCCAATGTCGTGGATTTCAATCACCCTAACGGAAGGTAAGTTCCGCCAAGTACGTAAGATGACCGCTGCCGTAGGTTTTCCAACATTGCGACTGGTGCGAGTTCGGGTGGGCACGATTGGACTTGGGGATTTAGCACCGGGAGAAGTATCGGAATTACCTAAGGCGGATATGGAGAGGTATGTAGGCAATGCTTTTTGTACCTGCTCGATCAGTTAAAATCAAAATGGCCATTTAGAGCCACAGCGGTTGGTAATATCCAAAAACAAATAAATCGCATTCGCTTTTTAACGAATGCGACCTTATAAAATTAGCTTACTGTATGTCCCTAATTTATAGAATTTTCTAAAAATTTAAGACGAGCGTTCGCCATAAAGAAGATCTTAAAACAAAGGTGTTTATATTCGCTTCACTCGAACGGCATTCATCCCTTTCATACCTTTTTCTAGCTCAAAAGAAACAGCGTTACCTTCGTCGATTTCGTCGATGAGGCCACTTACGTGTACAAAATATTTCTCGTTGTTTTCAGAATCGATAATAAAGCCGAATCCTTTGTTAAAGTCGTAAAAAGAGACTTTGCCGTTTCTTACCGGATCGAACTTTTCTTCGTCGCCCTCTTCCTTTTTCGGTATTCCCAGCACGATATCCTCCGCATCTACTTTTACTTTCTTAGAGGGATCTGGTGGAGTATCCACAAGGTTGCCCATGTGGTCTACATACGCGAAAGGTATGCCTCCGCCACTATCCTTTTCCGCTTTGCGGGCCTCTTTCTTTTTTTGTTTCTCTTCACGCTTTTTCAAGCGTTTTTTTTCTTTTTCAGTCTTACTATAAGTCTGCTGCGATTTAGCCATTCGTTATTTTGTCCTTTTAAAATTTAGGAGGATAAGGTATGTATTTTATTTGATCCCCACTACAATAATCGACCTTTAAGTCGTTTTTCTATTTTCTGCTTAATGGCGGTCAGGCGTTTCATCACGTCCATTAACTGTATATCCTTCGTTTTCTTATACTCCTCATTGATCGATAAAATCAGTTCCTTGGCTTCCCTTGCGGCATTTACACGATCACTCGTTGTCAATCCCGACCATTTTCTATTTTCAAAGTTGGAAGCTCTTTCTAGTAACTCCATAATACATATAAAATTTAGGTGTAAAACTTTAGTGGTCTGGTCGGAAAGTGCTAATAGTAAATAATAGTAGTACAAAATCTGGAAATAAAAAATTTTGTTTACTGTTTTTAACACTAGTTTAAACAAATAACCCTCATCCAATTCGGATAAGGGTTATTGTCACACTATAGGATAGGCACTATTTTTTCAATGAAATATTCTCCTTACTACCATTAGGATAGGCCAATTCAGCCACTTCATCGCAACTGCCGTCACCGAAATCTACGGATACTTCGAGGCCGTTCTTGCTCAAAAGCATAAGTCCCTTTCCGATATAATCACAGCCGAAATTTGCCTCCAGAAGCTTGGGGACGCTGACGGAGTAGGTATTGCCATCGGCCTTTACGGTCCAATCGCCATTTAGGGTAAGCATTCCCTCGCCGAATTCCGCACCAAAAACGATAGCAAAGGTCTTGCTTCCCTTTTCGGAGATAACCTCACCGTCGGCCATGGTAATGGTCATATCGCTAACTACATCGAAAACAATTGAATTTTCCTGTTCCGTATCGAACGCGAAACTTCGTGTACCGTCAATACCGATTTTGCCGACCATCAAATTGTCGAAGTTTACGGCATAGGCATAAGAATCACCTTGCTTTCCATATACTACGGACAAGGAACCGTTTAAGATCTCGCCATTTTCTTCGACGCTGCAATTATCAAAGGAGACGGAATAACCGGTATCGGAATACACCGCTTGATAACAAGCTTCGTTTTTTGCACTTTTCCCGGATTCACCTTGATTGAACAAATCGCGTACGATATTATCGGCGGTACTGGAAACTTCATCAATTTCCAGGACCGTCTTGATTTCTGCCGTCGACAGTTCTGTTTCCTGCTCAACGGAATCCTTATCGTCCGTACTACAACTAAAAACAACAAGCGCCATACTGCTTAACAGTAAAAACTGTTGGATTTTTTTACTTACTTTTTTCATCTTTAAGACTTTTGGGTTTATGGTGTATAAACGTAACTGCTAAGGCTTTAGTGTTTAAAAACCGTTTATTCGACCAACGGTAATCCTACATTTCCTTTAAAGTCCCCATCTATTTGAAAAATTGAATATACTTTTTAAGAAATCGCTACGTTGTAGAATCGTATACGATATAATATATTTATAGTATGTCAGGAAATATCAACGTAAGGGACAAGGTTCGGGAACACCTTTTGGAACAGATGCAGGAAGGAAACCTAGAGGCAGGGCAAAGCATAAGTTTGGCCGCCCTCGCCAGAAAACTCAAGGTAAGTGTCACCCCTGTCAGGGAAGCGCTTACCCAGTTACAGCAATCGCAGATCGTTCAGGCCATACCTAATTGCGGTTTCAGTATTGCCAAGGTCAACCCCGAAGAGGCCAAAAACCTCTATGAACTCGTCGCCCATTTAGAACTGCTGGCTTTGGAGGAATCTACTTTCGATGTTGCCGCCATAGAAAGGCTGAAGAACCAACGCGATGTGGTGGCCAAGGCGGAGGATTCTTTGGAGCGGGTCAATGCCTATATGGAATTCCATCGTTTATTGACCGAAAACTATAGTAATTCGGTGGTTCAACAGATCCTGACCGATCTTAAGACCCGTGTCTTTTTCTACGAGAGGGCGTTTATGGCCAATGACTCTTTCCACTACAACTCCAATGCCCAGCACGACGCTATCATTTCGGCCATTGAAGAGGACAACATTCCCTCGGCATCCCTTTTTCTTAAAATGAATTGGATGTTGATTCAAAGTTATATAGAGAAGCAGTTGGTAGTGCTGTAGGGAAAATTCCTCCCGAATTTTCGGGACAAGTACCAAATTCCAAACCGTTCTGCTGGCATGTTGGCATGTCGGCATGTCGGCCCAATATAAAAACCGCCTTCACCTTTCAGGAGAAGGTGCACGCTTTAAGACAATGTTTGTGAACGATGTTAGTATTCAAACACTGTGTTTAACGGGTAGCCCTCGCAAACAGATCTTATGCCAGACCCGTGAACAAACGGGTTCAGTTATTTTTTTTTGAAATCGTAGCTATAAACTGCCGAATGGGTAAGGGCAAGTTGCTTTCATCGTAATGGGCCTGGTGCTCTTCTTCCCCATCGATCAATTTGAGGTGATACTGCAATCCATCCCTTAAAGCCCGGTTTTCCGGTGTCAGTTTACCATCGAAGGCATCAAAAAGGCTTTCTTTTGTTTTATCCTGCAAATCGATATTCCCTTTAAATTCTTTGGGAATACCCGTAAAACCGCCCTCTATTAAAATTTCATATTCCATCTTGAGCGTTTTTACATTACACATTTTTACTTAATAATTCCTATTTCCGCTACATCAAGCTATAATCGGCGTAAGTCCGACTTGGGAAAAACTTTTGGCAATGGCATCTACCGCCATTTCGGATGCTTTATTCTCTTGGGTCAACCTTTGTGCGGTTGCTATCGTAGTTTCCAACATATCGTTAAAATTGGCGGTACGCCACAGCACTTTTAAGGTTTCGAACCAGATCAGCGCACATTCGTCGATTCCGATTTCCAAGCAGCTGAGGTAAAAGGCCTTATTGGGGATGCCCGAATTGATATGTACTCCCTGATTATCGGACGACCCGGAATAATAATTGTCCATATGATCGGGTTGGGTATCGAAATCGTTGGCGGTACCGGGCGCCTTCATCGACCGGATGGCCACTCCCGGAAAACCCTCGGTCACCACGGAATCCCCGATGAGCCAGTCCGCTTCCGAGATATCCTGTTTTAGATATTTTTGCTTGATTACCGTAGCGAAGACATCCGAAAAATGCTCGTTCAAGGCACCGGGTTGGCTTTGATATTCCAAATTGGACAAAAACTGGGTCACACCGTGCGCCAGTTCATGGGCGACCACATCGATGGCACAGGCGAAATCGGTAAACTCCTTGCCATCGCCGTCGCCATAGGTCATCTCGTCACCATCCCAAAAAGCATTGTTATAGGCCTCGCCATAATGTATGTTCGAGATAATCTTGAGTCCGTTTCCGTCGATGGAATCCAATCCAAATGTATCCTTAAAATACTCCCGTACAAATCCGGAAGTGTCATAGGCCTTGTTCGCCGTTTCGTCTTGTGTAGGCTCGTCTCCTTCTTTACGTACCAACATCACCCTTTGTTCGTTTTTGTTCTGGGAATCGTAGATAAAACGATCACCGTTACCATCCTCGAATTCCCGGGTCAGAAGATTATTGAGTACGGTACGTCGTCTTTCCAAAAAGCGTTTGGAATCGTTAAGGGCCTCCTTGCAACTGATATTCCCGCGTTTGGCGAGTTCTTCCAAAATATGGGGTGGCACGATGAAGCAGTGATGTTTGTTACACATGGCAAATGGGTTAAAAGTTGTAGGTTTCATTCAATCTTTACTAAAATTACTCTTCTTTGATGACGAATGCCAATGTATTCGCGTTAAGGCTTTGCTAAAAAACAAAAAGGCTCCCATTATAGGAGCCTCTATCACTAATGGAAAATCACATTGATCAGCGCTTGATAATCATCTGCCTATGATACTCATTACCGGCCTGATCTTCGGTGCTGATAAAATACATACCTTCGGATAAGCGGGATACGTCGAATGTATAACCATCTTCATATTTCACGTGTTTGGCGTCCAAAGCTTTCATTAACCTGCCTTGCATATTATAAACGTAAATGTTCTTTAGCTCGACCGATTTTATGAACTTTAACGTGACCGTTATCGAAGCGGGATTGGGGAACACTCTAAAATCATCGTCCGTTTCCAAAGGTTTTTTTACCGTAATAACGACCATAGCCTTAGAAATTTCACCCGCTTCATCCTCTACCGTTAATGTTGCGGTAAAAGTGCCCGCATTAGTATAGGTATGGCTCAGCCTTTCACCGGATGCATCGATACTGCCATCCCCAAAGTTCCAACTAAAGTTCGTTATACCTTTGTCATCCGAAGAACTACTACCATCAAAAGTCACGGTTAAAGGCGCAAAACTTTCCGAAACATCGCTGACAGCCACGGCAATAGGCGCATCATTCGGTATCATTTCCGCGAACACCACCTCGAAACTATGGTCTTCTTCAACATTCTCGAACGTATAGCTGATAGCGGTTTCGACCGAAATACCATCCACCAACATATCGATGATCTCAAAACCGTCATCCGTTACGATGGCAAAAGTCTGTGCTTCGCCTTTGAATACATCGACACTTCCGCTGGGCGAAAGTTCACCACCGGTGTTGGCACTCGCCTTGATGGTATATTTCGTTCGTTTCGAGGTCGCTGCAAATACAGCCTCGATGACGTGCGCTTCGGTCACATTTTCGAAAATATATTCCGAAACGTTCTGCATTACGTTGCCGTCTACGATAAAGTGATCGAAAGAATAACCTGCATCGGCCACAGCGGTAAAACTTTGCGAACCGCCTTCAAGAACGTTGATGATGCCCTCTGGGGAAATGGTTCCGCCCGTATTAGTCGAAGCCGTGATGGCATGGGTAATGGTTTCAAAAGATACACTAATCGTATGCGCTTCGCTTACGTTTTCAAAAATATAGCTGTCCGCAATCATCTGACCAATACCATCGACCTGTATGTCGGCGATAAAATATCCGGTATCCGGATTGATGGTAATAATGAGGGCCTCACCTTCTACAACTTCTATCTGGCCTTCGGGCGAAATCGTTCCGTTGGCGCCTGCCGAAGCAAAAATACTATAGATGGGCTTTGGATCTACGACAATCTCGAGCGTTTCGCTATCGGTCTGACCCTCGGCATCGGTTACGGTCAAGGTTACATTGAACCTTCCGGCCTCCATAAAGGTAAAGCTCGTGTCCGCCAAATCAGAGGTCGATGCGAGGGCATCGCCGAATTCCCAGAGATAGTCCGTAATCGCAATATCATCCACAGAACGGCTTCCCAAAAAGGAAACTTCTAATGGAACTTCTCCCTGTAGCGGTGTTGCACTGGAATAGGCCAAAGGTTTACCGGAATTGTCAACGATCCACGTGAATTCTTGCATGGTGGTATCCGCCACATTGGCCTTGTTGGTAACGGTCACCGCGACCTGATACGGACTGCCCGCTTCAACACCGGAACCGGTACCGTCAGCTCCCCTGTCCGATTCAGCGGTAGCGGTCAGCTGTGTATCGGAATAATTAGCCCCGTCGATCTTATAAAGGGCCATTTTATCGATGGCATGACCCGCCGAACGTTCGGAGACTTCGAAGGTATAGGTACCCGGGTTCACGAACCAAACATATATATTATAGGGGATATCATCGAAGGTCTTGGCCTGCCAATCGTAAACTTCCGAATCTCCACTACTGCGATAAATGTTAAAGAAGCCATTGCTTCCACCGCCTTTCGGTGTCGTCTCCGGAGTAATTCTCGAGCTACCTTTAGGGAAAACGATAGTTTTGGGTTCACCTTGCAAACTGTCGATTATTGATGCCTCATCTATGGGGTTCCCTTTATACCCGAAAAACCATACGTCATCATTGTTAGGAAAACGCAACCAGTTATCATTCTCATCAGAATCGGATATTCCACTATAGAAACTTCTCCAGTTAAATCGGTAGACTCCCGCATTGGTCACGGTTACCTGATACGGAATGGTACCGCCGTCTATCGAGTTAAAGCTATTGGTTCCAGCGATAATACCGGTCGCCCCACCAGCATTAGTTTCCGTCCATCCGGGTACGATTTCACCTGATTCGGCCTCAATCACTACGAGTCCATTTTCTTCTAAGAAGGGCCCATTATTTTCACCGGATGACACTGTACCAGAGATAATACCAGTATCGGCATCCATGGTTAAAATCGGAGGTAGCCCGGTAGCGGTATACGTAAAATCAGTGCTGTTGCCATCTATTTGAATGGGCAATGACACCTCATCACCTTCCTTATTATATTGCGTTCCGGGATTATCGAAACCTGAGGACAGTTCCCCGTTCTTAAGGATGATTTTTAAGGTGGATGCTGCGCCGTAGTCGATGGTCAACAACGCACTGGTATTTTGTCCCGTTTCCGTTAGGGAAACGCTAATGCCATGTGCACTTTCGGAGGATAGAAACGAGTTCTCCAATCCACCGGATACTATACGATACTTTACGGCATCTAGACCGCTCAGTTGCATGGAACGGATGAATATTCCTGTATTTCCGCCTCTCACCTGCAAGTTGAAATTAACCGTAGTATCGGTCTCAATATCAACGATATCCGGTGCGGTAAAGGTGCTTGAGGTACTCGGCACTCCCACAGGATTGTCGTCGCCCAAATACTCCATGTTCTTTTGTCGGCCAGCGCCCTTTTTGTCGGAACCGGCGAGAACAAATACCCCGTTACCGGAAACGATCGCTTGTGTACCGTGCCGCTTATGGTTCAGGTTAGGCAATCGTTTCCAGGTCTGGGTCACCGGATCGTACTGCTCGGTAATCGCCAGAGCGTCAGTGGTTAAATTACCATCGACTATCTCTTCATTGACCTCACCTCCAATGACCAGTAACTTGCCGTTCAAATTGGCCACGGCCGCCGCTGCCCTAGGGGTAGGTAGATTTTGATCGGTAGGAAGTGTGCTCCAGGTACCGTTCGCAAAATCGTATACGTCCACTTCGGGAACGGTAGGATTGAAAACTCCACCGGCATCTCCGGACAGACGACCACCGACCATATACATTTTACCGTCGATAAGACCGGCATGAAAATGATCTCTTGCGTGAGGGGCATCCGCCAAGGGCGTCCACTCTCCCGTTGCGGGGTCATATTCGTCGAACCAGTTGACATAGCCGCCGTTATGGCCAATGGTATTTCCACCAGAAATATAGAATTTATCATTGTAGACGATCAGACCGGCTGATCCCCTTCTTCTGTTTACAGGAATTTCGGGTCCTTGGATCCACTCTTGGTTCGCCGGATCGAAAGCCCAAACATATTCCGCCGGTTGTTCGCTCGGAAAACCATTATCGGTAAAGGCTCCGATGACCCAGATCAAGCCCTGATATTCGGTTGCCTGAAAGTGATTGAACGCCACCGGCGGTGAATCGACCAGTTGTGACCAGGTATCCGTTTCATAATCGTATATATCAATGGTAGTGGCATTTTCCCGGCCGCCCATGAGATAGAATTTATCCCCCACCTGTACCAACGAACATTCGTGGCGTGCCGTGTAGTTCTGGTTCTCGTTTTTGTCGGTCCATTGCAGGTTGACAACGGACCAAGTAAAGCCGATACTTTCGATTTGCGAACCGGGCTTGGAGACCGTAACGGTCACCTGGTGTACACCATCATTGTTCGGCCCGCCCAATAGCGCATCCTCCGCAATGTTCCCGAAAATCTGTCCATTGGTAGGTTCAATATCGATACCATTGGGTTGGCCGAAAATCGTATAGGTAAAGTTTTCCTGTTGACTACCTCCGGTTGCGGAAACTGCCAAAACGCTGCCCTCATTTACCTGATATATTTGATCGGCAATCGAGGCCACGGAAATCGGGGCGGTACCCTGATTAATACCCATAATTTCAATGGCCTGCAGCACGGGGTTTTCGTTCGCCCCATGTTCGAACAGCACGTTGAGCTCGCCATCGATTACCTTGACGTCGTACGCCAACATTCCGGCATGAAATTCCGTTCCGCTACCACCGTACAAGGCGACTACATCGATGTTGTCTCCCTTGATTTCCCCTTCCAAAGAAATATCGAACATTCTTGCCCCAACACTGTTCGCGGGCTCATAGCCATTACCCGTGAAAATATTTACGGTATAATCGCCATTTGCCACTGGAAACTTGAATTCCATTTCAGGACCGCTCGATGCATCGTATCGCTCTTTTAAATAGAGGGCATTAAAGGTCGCCTCATCGATGTAGACCGGAACGGATGCGTGTCGATTTTCATATAAAAATGTATTATTGGGACCGGGAATTTTTCCCGTGTTCACGGTATAATTGATTCCGTTTACCGCACCTTCGCCCACATTGGTTTCCCAATTCAGTTTACCATCTGTGGCAGATACGTCGGCACCACCGGCATTTACCCTGGCGATTACCATGTATGAAGACGCTACATCATTCGTCAAAACAGCCTGGAGTGGGATTATAAAGGGGGAGTTGTCGCCCGTGTGCTCAATGACCAGATTAGCGGTCTTTGTTCCAGCATTGGTATTGGGATAAAAGTTTAAGGGCAGTGTCTTTTCCGTATTTGGCCCAATGGTCATCGGTAAGTCGGACTTGCTTTCGAATAGTGCGGCATTTACGCCGGTAACGCTGATATCCGTTATTTGGATAGCTCCGGTCGACGGTCCGCCCTCGTTGGTCAACGAAGGTATTAACTGCACCTGCCCCGACCCAGTCTTCAAAACACCAAAATTCAAAGGATTTTCGGAAAGTGCCAGGTTTGCGGCGCCATCCTCGGTGACGTTAAGAAAGTCCCAGGTCGCGGTAAATTCCGGACCGGGGCCTGCGGAAGTAGAAATAATACCTACCGCCATTCCCTGATTGTCGTTGGGATTTAGAAGACTGGCAGGAAGCGTAACCGGCGATCCCAAAGCAATGACATTCTCACCACCATCGATGGAATAATAGGGCTGTGCCATGTTTGCTGCCGGATTGACGCTAATATAGATGTCCACGGAAGGTCCTTTTATAACATTGGCTACGTCGTATGTTTGAACGGAAACATTGGAGCTGCCGTCTTCCAATACAACCTCGAAACCATAGATATCGTCGGTATTGGAAACACCTTCCGTAATTGCGACCTTCAGATAATGGTCTTGGTCTCCGTTCCCGAGGTACATCCCATAAGAAAGTCCGCTTACGGGTGTAATACCGGCAAAAGGGGTCTCGATTTTCGTGTGCGCCGTAAAAGGTTCGGAATTGCTATCCACATTGACCCCAACCTGAAACGCATAATCCTGAGTGTTTGAAGCCCCTCTTGCATCACCCGAACTGACCGCATCTATGGTGGCTTTGCCCCCAGCCCCGCCGAAAGTTAGGTTGTTCTCTTCTAGTTGGTCCAAATAGTCGGTCGTACCGCTCGGGTCTAGCATCAGGCCCGTAAAACCGAGGCCGAAAAGCCCGGTTCCCGGATCATTGTTCCAAAACGGGTATATAATCGGAAGGTTGGTAGTAGTCCCGTTGTCCGGATCTAGGGCAAATGCATCCAAAACATCTGCAATGCCATCGTTATCGTCGTCGTCGTCGTTCAGGTCGGAAATAGAATCATCGTCACTATCGGTCGGCTTGCTTCCGCCTGAACAGATATCCGTTCCGTTGGCTACCTCGTCATCGTTCGAATAACCGTCGGAATCATAATCCTCGGTACCAACATAACCGGGATCCGTAGGTTCAAGACAGCCTGCAAAATCGGAAGGTTCGAATACCGTAATGTTATTTGCACCATAGGTAGCGGCCCAAACCGTACCGGGAAAAATATCGGAATCGCCCTGTGCGATGACATCTAAAGGCTGTGCCCCGAAACCACCAAGGAAATTGTTATTTTTGGTGCCAAGGCCAGTCCCGTTCGCATCGAGTTGGTATCTATTTATGTATCCTTTGCTAGCATAAGAGGCGCTCAAAATGTTGCCTTTCATGGCACCACCAAAATTACTGGCCGTATACTCGCACATGCCATTGGTCGAATATTTTACGACATCCAGAATATTTACCCTGGGATCGGACTGAACACCGGAAAGATAGGCGCCTTGTCGTGGATCATCGGGAAAATCGGAAATAGCAAAATTCGTGTTGAAATATCCCGTAACTCCCGTTAAAAGATCGCCGAAATTATAATCGGACGTAGCGATCCAATCACCATCGGTACCTTGAACGACATAGGAATGCACCTTTATTCCGGCACGTGAGGGAAAAGCCCGAGTCGGCACCGGATGTCCGCCGTAATACGTCCCGTTCGCATCGTTGATAGTACCCACATAGTGCAAAGCGTCGCCATGTGCGCTACTGTTCGCTTCATTGAAATCGTTGGTGATATAATCTCCTGCAGCTGGGTTGTAGTTGGCGCTGGTCTGATCGCTTTTTATAGTTCCGTTACTAGTATAAATAAGCGGTTGCCCGCCCCAATTGGTGTTCGGTCCATTGTCACTGGTAAAAATTCTGCCATCGGAAGTAACGACCACATCATAGGCATTGCGATATCCGGGAGAGAATATCTGTACGGGTCCTCCCGGCTCGGGAAAAGCTTGGTTCAAACCATTATTTCCGCCGAAGGGATCACCCAGATCAATGGTCGCATTATACAGGGGATGGCTTGCGGGATATGGAAAATCGGGACTTGAATTCGTGATATCGGTCCGGTCAGGATCGTTCAGCGTCGGCAGATCATAGATATATTTTGTGCTGCCTTCCCGGGTGTCCAAAAACGGACCGCCGTTTGCAGTTTCCATGTTTTCCAGTTGGGTAAGATTTACAATAAGGAGTGAGGCGGACAGAAAAGTTTCTGAAGTACCCGCAAAATTATTACTGGGAGCCCCTTTGTTAGCGTTGCCCCCTTGCAGCAGCAGTAGATAAGTGTTGCCGTTGCGTTCGAAAATATCCATTCCGTTGGTGGAATGGTTCTCTTCACATCGGGAAAGGCCCCGAACCAGATCGACCTTATCCCAAGTACTCCCCGTCCACGTTAAACGCGAAAGAGTACCGGAGTTGGTATCCAAGTTGGAATCACCGGCGCTGGGCCCACCACCGATACGCGAATCGGAAGAGCTCACATACAATACCGGAACCGAAGCGGTTCCTGCGGCAAGAAGTCCGGTTACCTGCCTAGTGTTCGAGGTGTTTATCGAGCCGTCGTCGTTGTGGTTTGGCACTCCCGTTTTTATAACCGAAATGACGTTGGTGTCAGCCACGTTGTAAGATCCCTGACCTGCGTCCGCGTTGTTACGAACTATCGTGTACTCGAAAAGTGTTCCGTCTTGTTGCGAAACATATAGCTTGCCGTTCGGACCGAAGTCCAAAGAAGTCGGATTTTCGAGGTTTACCCCATTGAGCCCTTTCGAATTAAAACTTTGAGCGTACGAAAAAAAGGTGAGAATCAGAACGGTAATCAAACAGGGGAGCAGGCTCCGCCTGGCGTAGAATTGTATCATAGGTTATGTTAGATTTGGTTCAAAACACCTATTGACTTGGAATCAATGGATGGAACAAAATTAATTTGACCTCTTCAAACCGCACAGAAACTAGAGTCTTATTCGATTACTTCCCAATTTTTATCGCCCACCGGATCGAAGTTTGACAGGTTATCGGAGAAACTTGCGGATGATTGATTACGGTTTTTTTGGATTTACCTATATTTAACCTGAAAAACACTAAACACCAACGAGAATTTATGAACATCAACCGAAGAAATTTTCTAAAAGGCACTACAGCCGCCATGGTACTCTCTTCCTTTGGCGCTTACGGTATCGACCTGATGCACAGCGAAAAACCGATACGGGTGGGATTGATCGGTACAGGTTGGTACGGCAAGAGCGATCTGTTCCGATTGATCCAAGTGGCCAATGTCGATGTGATTTCCCTTTGCGACGTCGATAAAAATATGTTGGCGGATGCCGCAGAACTGGTAAGCCAACGCCAGAAATCCGAAAAAAAACCCAGGCTATATTCCGATTACCGCAAAATGCTCGCCGAAAAGGATTTGGATATGGTTCTCATCGGTTCACCCGACCATTGGCATGCCCTTCAGGGAATCGAGGCCCTACAATCGGGAGCACATGTATACCTGCAAAAGCCCATCAGTGTCGATGTTATAGAGGGGGAAGCGCTCGTCGCGGCAGCTAAAAAATATGGCAAGGTAATTCAGGTGGGAACCCAGCGGAAGAGTACTCCCCATTTGATCGAAGCCAAAAAGAATATCGTCGATGCCGGATTATTGGGTAAGGTATCACATGTCGAGATGTGCTGTTATTACCACATGCGCGATACCGGTGTTCGGTCTCCCCAACCGGTGCCCGATTTTTTCGATTATGATATGTGGACGGGACCTGCCCCCCTGCGTGAATTCGACGGCCTCCCCCACCGGAGATGGCGCGCGTTTATGGAATATGGAAACGGCATTATGGGCGATATGTGCGTGCATATGCTCGATACCGTAAGGTGGATGCTCGATCTCGGTTGGCCGAGACGCATCAGTTCCTCCGGCGGCATTTACGTACAAAAGGATGCCGATGCCAATATAGCGGATACCCAGACCGCCATTTTCGAATATGAAGATTTGGACTGTGTTTGGAACCACCGATCATGGGGTACGCCCGCGGACCCCGATTATCCCTGGTCCTTTAAACTTTATGGCGACAAAGGAACGCTATTGGGCAGTGTCATGCAGTACGAGTTTATACCCGAAGGCGATGGGAACAACATCCAAAAAGACGTCATCTACGAACGGGAAAAATATCCCGAAGATCTTACGGAAAAGGATATCGAGCTGCACGCTGCCCCCGCGACCCGAGGCCATATGTTGGATTTTCTGGCCGCCATCGATCAGGGCACCAAACCTATAGCGAACATACAGGAAGGCCATATCTCGACAGCAAGTTGTATCTTGGCGAATATGGCGATGGAGCTCAAAAGGCCTGTGGTCTATAATCAAGAATCCATGACCGTACTCGATGACCCCGAAGCGACGAAATTATTGCAACGGGGCTATCGTGAGGGGTGGGAACATCCGGTGCCGGGGATGTTTCAATAGTCAATTAACCCACCCTCACCGTACAGACCACCTTCTCCTGCCCTTCGGTAAAATAGGCCATAATCGGCAAGGCTTCCATTCCAGGTACCATATTGAAAACCCGCGACTTTTGGGTTTCTTTAATCGAAAGCGGAACGTTGGCCTCAACAACTACTTTGCTTTCCTTTTTTAGGATTTCAATTCTATTTTCGGAAACAATCACTATCTCATCTTCAATGGGAGAGATAACGGGGAGGGCCAAGGCTACTTTCGTATCATTTTGACCATCTTTTATTTTTGCGGTAATTATAGTTTTTTCCTTATCTATGGTATAGTGCAATCCATAGGTACTGTTCGGTAAAATTTTCCGATTTCGATCGGTCAGGTTTGTTTGTACCTCGAAGTTGATGGTTCCGTTTTCATCGCCATACCCTACCGTCGCTTCCAAATCGAAAAGGTTGCTGTACCACGTACCGTCTGCTATACGTTCGATTCTAGGCGTAAGAGGAATATCTTCCCCATCGGGCTGAGGTTGTTGATTGTTCGCTTCCACCAAAATATATTCCGCCATACTTGCCATAAAAACAGGACCGACCCTTTCGTGCCAAAGAACCGCCAAGGCCCCTCCCGTAGCCGCTTGGGAATGTTCTTTCTTGAAAACTACATCGTAGGAAGATACCGTTGCCCGCCACGGTCCCCGGGCTACCAGCCAAACATCGAGTTCGGGAAAATGCCGTACCCCGTCGGCAATCGTTCGGGGTATTGCTGTTTTCTTTGAAATCGCTTTAAATTTCAGTGGATTGTCCAAAACAAAGGCCAAGGATTTTGCATGCGTAAAAGAGTGATGCACGCAAGGTTTTACACCATGGGATTCGTAGTGCGGCCCGCCGGCAAGTAATCCGTCAACCGTGCACCTTTGCAATAGCTCGGTGTTGAGATAGGCGGCGGTACCGAAAGCTGGGTTCCGGTCCGCCATCAGTCCGAAGGCCGGCTGACAACCGTCGGTGGTACGGCTGCCCCAATAGCTCCATTTGTTCTGACGGGTGCCCCAACTATTGTCCCATGCCCCATCGGGAAGCAAAAATTCCAAATGGCTTTCCATTGAGATTTGTAATAGGGTAAGGAGTTCTTCATCCTCTTCTAAAAAGGCGTACTGAACCAACCCGTTTAGGGTTTCTTCTACGTTGTAGCCAAGATCTACTGGTAAAAGCCCTTTTGAACTACGTTCATCGGCGGGTTTGTTCTCCCCAAAAAGTAACTTGTTGGGTTTTGTCAGCCAATTCGGTACCTCCTTCGCCAGTTGCCTACTGTGGGCGATATAGTCTTGGTTATAGAACATACGTCCTAGAAAATTCAGCGCATACACGGCGGTAAAGGCATAATTGATATGGCTATAGTCGATCGTAAAGTTTTTATGGATAAACTCCGCCGCTTTCTGCAAGCGTTGGGTCCATTGTGTCTTAATTTCTTCGGATAGTACATGGCCATGATGATGTAAGGCTTCCCCTAAGGCAATTGCACCGAAAACGGTAATACCCTTCCACGATTTTGGATCGGGAACGACCGTCCAGCTTCCATCGGGCATGGAGACGTTTTCCGACCATTTCATGACATTGATGGCGGCATCGCGGTATTTCACATCTCCTGTTTTATCCGCCAAATACAAAAAGGGATATACGGCATCCATACCCCGGCCATGGATTTTATCACAGGCAGGGCAATACAGGGCGCCGTGAAGCAAAGGGTTATCGGGATTATCGATTTGTACGGCAATTAGCCCGTCGCACCACTCTTTTAACAGTCGTTCAACCAGCTTAAGGAAGTCGGATTGAAATACAGGATTCTTTTTTTCTTCGGATGTGCATCCCGATAATGGAAGTCTCATAGCAGCACCCGCCGCCGCGGACAAATACATAAATTTCCTTCGTTTCATAATTCCGTATAACTGTATGCTCGCTAATCCATATAAAAAACTTCCTCCAAGGGGATGGATATCGGGGAGTTATCAGGATTCGTTTCCATGATATCCGCCATAAAAGCCCACCATTTTTGAACAATTTCCGTGTTGGCCAAACCCTGCGAACCGTCATCCCCGGATACTTTTTGAAAGGCAAAGAGCGTGTCGGTTTCATTTTCGAGAAATATGGAATATTCGCTTACGCCCGAATCTTTGAGCAGTTTCTTCAGGTCCGGCCAAATTTCGTTGTGTCTCTTTATATAGAGCTCTTTTTGACCGCGATTCAATTTCATTTTAAAGGCTAAGCGTTTCATGGGTTCAGTGGATAGTTTGTCTGTTCATTTTGAGATTACATGTTCCATCAGTTCAGTTCATGGTTTACCTAATACTCCCGATTTGTTCGTTTCAGCAAGTTGTTGGCCTCGGCATTATCTTTAAATTGTTCTTTGACAGGATCCCATTCCAAATCCTGTCCCAACCAATACGCGATATTGCCAACATTACAGACCGACGCGGATCGATGTCCGGTCTCTGCGGGACAAATCGTTTCGCCCTTGGTTTTGATGGCGGAAAGCCAATCTTGATAATGGTTGTTCTGGTCATCGAATAGTTTCGAAGGATTCTCGAACGGCTCTTCATAGACGATATTAAGGGGTAGGGACTCCAAAAAACTACGGCCGACATCCAAAATTCCTTCTGAACCGATAAAGCGAACGGACCAACTTCTGCCGAAATCTTCATGAACCATCTCTATACCATTTTTATATAGCATTTTTAGTCCCCGTACAGCCTTGGGGTCTTCGGGAGGCATAAATTTTACGGGGCCGGTTTTATCCATTCCCAAGCACCACTGGGCAATGTCGAACATGTGCGCGCCCCAGTCGGCGAGGATACCGCCACCGGTTTCCTTATAGTCCCGCCAATCGGGATATTTATCGACTACTTGGGGTGCAACTAAACTATTGTAGGCCAGCAAAGGCGCCGGGCCGCACCACAAATTCCAATCCAGACCTTTCGGCATAGGTTCTTCAGGAAGGTTGTACGCTATTGCCGGGTCACCTACGTTGACGATTACTCTTGAAATTTCCCCCAACTTTCCGGAGCTGACAATTTCCTGGGCCTTTTTGAAGCGGTCCCAAGAGCGCTGCATACTGCCGGTCTGGAAAACGGACTTATTTTTTTCTACGGCGTCGACAATGGCCCTGCCCTCGGCCATGGTATTGGTCAACGGCTTTTCGCAATACACATCCTTTCCGGCGTTCATCGCATCTATGGCCTGAATGGCGTGCCAATGATCCGGCGTTGCGATTACCACTGCATCGATATCCTTTCTATCCAGTATTTTTTGATAGTCCAGATAGGTTTTTACACCCTTATAATCCGCTTGCCCCCGTTTTTCGGCATAGAATCCGCTGACAACCTCCTCGAAAGCATTGCGCTTGGATTTCCAGACATCGCTGCCCGCTACGATTTGGGCATCGGTGTTACTGATAAATTTGTTGGATAAAATGCCGCCTTGCTTACCAAGGCCGATATAGCCTAAATTGATCTTGTCACTCGGCGCGGTGAAGCCTTGGCCCAAGACATGTCGCGGGATGATCGAGATGGCGCCCACAGCTAGTGCACTATTGGTTAGGAAATTTCTTCGAGAGCGTACTTTTTGTTTTTTCTTCATTTTTTATGTAGCTAAGTATCGTAAATTTATTCTTCAAGTTTCAGCATTTCACTCCCCGCCAACAAAAACGCCCCGGTGCCAAAATTCTGCCAACTGTCGGCACTCGCCGGTTCGGGACTGGCGCCGATATTCTGCACCCAGCCCACTCTTCCATCTTCGTGTTGGCAGGCGCGGAGGGCGGTCCATGCCTTTTTGACCACGGGGGCATATTCGGCTTTGTTCAATATGCCTTTATTGATGCCCCAGGCAATTGCGAAAGTGTAAAAACCGCTACCGCTTACCTCGCCGTGGTCGTATGATTCAGGCGATAACAGGCTGGTACGCCACAGGCCGTCCTCAGACTGTATCCCTTTGATACGGGCTGCCATTTCTTTATAAAGAGTCAAATAAAAATCACGATGTTCGTAACTTTCCGGTAGGGCATCCAGCATTAAAGCAAGGCCCCCGATGACCCAACCATTTCCCCGGGACCAGAATATTCGTTTGCCGTTTTCTTCTTTTAAATCATCCGAATTCCCTTTCCAGACAAAACGGGTGTCACGGGCGAACAAATGCTCTTCTTTATTATAAAGCAAGTCGTAGGTCTCTTTGTAGTATTTGTGCATGGCTTCTAAATACTTGTCGTCTTTTTTCAGTAGGGCATATTCAACAATTACGGGCGGGGCCATAAACAGGGCATCGCACCACCACCAAAGAATACTCTTTTCGGCATCGCTTCCATCTTTCCACTGATTCGACTCAAAAAGGTGTTCGTCTATAAATTTTTCAGTAGGCTGTAGGTCTACAAGATTTTTCCGCGTACTATTGATGTATAAGTACGCATACGATATAGCAACATCATCTGCGTGATAGGGCCGCGGTGCCGTCTGCCAATCGTTTTCCCATCCCATATGCTTTAAAGCGGCTAAGTACACTTGGTCATCTGTTGATTTGTGGGCCTGGACCAGACCTGTATAATAGGCGCCATTGGTCCAGTCGGTCGGTGCCAAGGCATAAATAGGATGTGCCTCTTGCCACTCAAGCGCTTTTATCATGGCCCGTTGGTCCGAAATTTTATTCGTTTGCGCATGTACTATTTGGCCAACTATAAGAGTTAGTGCTAGATGTGCCGCGGAAAATAAAGTAGATTTTTTCATGTTGTTGTTCGGTTTAATTTTGTTGCATGACCCGCACTTTAGAAAGGAAAGATTATCCCTTTAATCTATAAATTCTTTCATTGGGACGACCGATTCAAATTCCTTGATGCGTATATTCCTGTAATAAATTTCTGCAGTCTCCGATTGAAACCCAAAATTACCTTCGTTCTGACTTAAATCTGTAGCTATATTGACTATTTCATCGTTTAGCTTGTGAATGGTATAGGCATCTCCCATTACGATGACCTCGCACTGATTCCATTGATCGTTTAGGCCGTCAAAGGGGGCATCGGCCAACGCCCTATGCTCAGGGGTTTTCGGAACGCTTGGTAGCCCACCATTTTTGGGCATTAGAAAACTACCATTCTTAGCCCCATACCATTTGATAGTTACGAATTTTGCCCAAAAATCGCCTGTGTGATTTTGATTTTTGGTGTGGTCGTATCGAATTTGGTATTCGATACCCTTGGGCCAAATTTTGTCATCATAGACGTGATAGAACATTCCCGCATCATATTGGAACTGTTCAAAGTTATTGGCAATTTTTTTACCCCATTTATATTCGAACCGCAATATGTACTTACTGTATTTTTTCATGATGTAGAACATACCATGGGTACTGTTTTCTCCGGTATTCAGATCCAAACTGTCCGGAGTGTCATTAAAGACGTGTACCATTCCGTCTTCGATTGCAAATACTTTTTTTGCCATTTTATCATCTCCGTTGCGGAGTTGTAGATACCATCCATCCCAGTTTTCCCCATTGAAAAGCGTTGTAAATCCTTCTTCTATGGAAGGTTTATTTTGAGCCGACCCGCCATTCATGGCAAAAATTACTACAGCAAAGGTCAAAGACTTCAACCTCATAAATGTTCGTTTGTTCATATTTTTAGTTCTTAAATAATTCTTTAGTCCTCCTTAAACTGGATTTATCCCTCTCATAAAATACTACACAATCTACGCTATACCTGTGGGTGCAACCAGCTATGGTGAAACTACATCCCTCTCTTTTTTAATCCGAGAATTAAGTTCATGAAACACATACCTGACTTTCTCCTCATAAATGTAACACTGCCATTAAAAGCTTAGAAAACTACTCAAAGAGTCTATGATGATGTTCCGAAACATAAAAAGTATGTCCATTTAAAATCGATCGTATTTCTGAAAAATAGCTAAAATTGTTAGAAAGACTGTCCTGCACTATCCTGAACAAACGAAACTAAGAACCGCATTTTTTTTTATCCCTTGCAATGGACCGGAAATAATTAATTAAGGTTCAATCATCAGCCTTCAAGGAAAATACCTTAAAATTATCGATGGCCATATGATTGTGTACCGTGCGAATACCAAAATATCCCGAAGCGTAGGGTTTTTCATCATAGAAATCAAAAATCAACTGATCATTTCGATAGTATTGAACGATACCTTCGGAGACACTGATTTTGATATGGTTTACCATATTGCTCTCGATAAGATACTTAGGGTCGGAAAGGTCATGTTCGGACAATAATGGTTTCTTGCCCGTACCCGTATACCTCCTGAAACGGGTCTTGGTATTGTGATGCCCCCCTAAACCCACGTAATACAGCTGTAATCTATCGTAATTCTCGAATTTTCCATTCCGGTTTTCGGAGGTAGCGAAAAAATTCTCAGGATGTTCCAGATCGCTCGCCAGCCAAAAGCAGTTCAAATCCGATACCCGGTCTTTTGGGCCGCCCCTGTCCAAGACGACGGCATCGTATTCGATGATCAACGGAGCTATAAGTTTTTTCGTATACCAGACCGTACATCCGGCAACATCTATAATTTCCATCGCGGCGTTCGATACTTGCACCGTTCCGCCGGGCATCTGCTCTACCACCCAATCTGACATACCCGAATTGAAATTATCTTTGTGCAGAAGTGTTACCGCTTGAACCTCATTCTTAATGCCATTCTTTTGTGGTTTGCATTGAACACTTATCAAAACCAGGGAAAAATAACACATGCCGATCATCGCTGAACTTGTAATTCTTGCTGACACTTTTTGCATTTTTCTCCTATTTTTCCGGAAGATAGGTCTCCTGTTATTCGGCTTGACCATTTACATCGATCAAAAAATCCTTCCCCCAATTGGCATGTAATGCTTCCGACAGGGACGCCACCGTTGTCGCGAACTCTTCTTTCTCGGCTAGATTGTCCAGTTCCAAGGGGTCATTGGAATGGTCGAAGAGCATTCGGGCATAGGCCTCGCCTTTGTCGTCGACCCATTCGGTATAGAACAAATCTCCTTTGATCAAGGCAACGGCATCTTTGAACTTTGAGATGGCATAATCCTTTTCCCGCGTTTTTCCCTGTAAAAGGGGTACGAAGCTTTTGCCCTCCAACTCCACCGGTGGCTCGATACCGGCAAGCTCGCAAAGACTGGGATAGATATCGATAAACTCGGTGATAGCCTCCGATTTTTTTCCTGTGGTGATTCCGGGCACTTTCACCAAGAGCGGGGCGCGCATCGAGGTTTCGAAGGTACAGTGCTTGCACCACATCTTGTGTTCGGCCAGATTATACCCGTGGTCGCCCCACAGCACAACAATAGTATTTTCGGCCAGACCGAGATTTTTGAGTACCTGTAGCACTCGCCCGATCTGCGCATCTACATAACTGACACTGGCGTAATACCCATGGATCAGATTCATGGCCGCTTCTTTGCTCAGGTCCCCCTCCTTCGGTATAGCGTCGTAGCTACGTAGCTCTCCAGAGTTATGATAGGCTTCGGAAGGAATGGTTACCGGCCGTTGGTAGTTTTCGGGCAGCCTGATGTTCTTGATATCATACATGTCCCAATATTTTGTGGGCGCATTGAATGGAAGGTGGGGTTTCATAAAGCCCAACGCCAGAAAAAATGGTTTCCCGCCGTCTTTCAGACGCTCTAGGTCTTTGATTCCCTTATTGGCTATTTTACCGTCAAAATAGGCGGTGTCGTTCACGTTTGCCGCTTCATAGGCCGCCCCCCGCTTGCCTTTACGAGCGTTCAGTTGCACATTTTCTTCCAGTAAATAATCCCGGATATTTCCACGGGGACGCCAAATTTCGTCCCAAGCCATTTTATCGTCCGACTCATGATGGTACACCTTTCCGTTGGAAATGGTAGTATACCCGTTATTTTTAAACGTCATTGGCAACCCGATGGCTCTGGGCATGTCGACCTCTTTTTTTGTTTTGTAGTCGATAAAACGATAGCGTGTCGGGCGGGCACCCGTCAGAATACTGGCACGGGAAGCTCCGCAAACGGGAACATTACAGTAGGCCCGGCTAAAAAGGGTACCTTCGGATGCCAGTCGGTCAAGATGGGGTGAATTGATATGCGTAGCGCCATAGCAGTTTAGTTCTTCGATAGCTAGGTAATTGATTGCACCCAGCAAATTTTTGCCTTTGTTGTCTTTCCATACAAATTCCTCGGCATCCGCCCCAAAATCTTTGGCGTGTGGTTGCCAGTTTTTTCGAAAGCCTAGGGCATTGGTCGATGCATCAAAGTCTTCATAATCCAATAAGTTCTCTGGCGCATCAACACCTAATTTGATAAAATAATCACCGGTCTCGGCAAATCTCAAATAAGATTTGCCCACGTAGTTTAAGCGACCTTTCGCTCTATTGTCCTTCCCAGTTTTGTCGGTATCGGCAATAGTAAAAATACCCTGTTGGCCGTCCATAAAACCGGCGCTTTCGGCATTAGGAGTATTTTCAATGGCTATATTCCCTCCTTTTTTGAATGATGCCGAATAGGACCACTCCCCTATTTCATCGGGGCTAAAACGGACTTTCCAAATATTTCCAGAATCGGTACTGGTCTCGGCAGCATTGCCATCCGCCGCATAAAATCCGGGAACGGTATAGCTTTTCCCTTGGTTTTCAAACGTAACATCCAAACGATAATTAAGAAAAGGTTTGTTTTCGTCCATTTCACCAGTGTCCGGTCCCTCGAAAGAGATTTCGACACGATGCCATTTTTTTAGTTCCCCCTTAAGTTCAACCTCGGCTTTGGCTTGACAGGAACCATTGAGTACTACTAAAAGAATACTGAAAATTTTATGTCCCATATTGGTTAACCGTTTTGATGACCCACCATTTTATATTTATTTCAATTATTGAATAATGATATATAAAATTTAAAATGAATTGATTACGAGCTGTATTTCATGCGTTCCGGGAGTCAATCGGATACTTTCAAAAGCGGAGTTGACCTTTTTGCCATTGTGCATCAACTCTTTGCCTGGTGATGGTTCTATTACGAATTCAGCAACCATATTGGCTGGAATTTCAATCCTATACACCTGTAATCGGGGATTCTTAAATTCGTAGTTCGCCTTAATGGTTCCTTTGATAGTGGGCACTTTGATATCGCTATTTTTGAGATTCGCCATTTGCGGCCTTATAATCGCCACTCCAAAGCCTGGTGTTTTAGGCTGAATGCCCCAAAGGCCACGAGGTATGGAATTTGCGGGAACAGCACCCCAAGCATGGTTCCAATCCATATTATTTTTATATTTTAAATCCCAGCCTTCTAAAGTCATAGTCGAGCCGATACGGATCATATTGTACCAACTTCTATCACTGGTATCCGTCAAAAGGGATAAGGCGTAGTCGGCCGCGCCAGCATTGTAAAGCCCGTCCATCAAATATTGCGACCCGTAGACACTACAGGCCATTCCCCTTGATTTTATGTGCTCGACCACAGATTCAATGTGCTCTTCGGGCACTAGGTTAAACGCTAAAGGAAGCATATTGGCGTGTAGGGCTGCGTGGTCCGTTCCGATGCCATCAACATACACCCCTCTTTCGGTATCTAACATTTGGGAATTAATCGCTTTTTTTGCTTTTAGTGCCCTAAGTTCAAAATCGAGGGATTCTTGTGTTTTACCCAAAACGTCGGCAAACTCTGCCATGATTACCATGTTTTGATAGTAAAAGGCATTTACGACGGTATTATAATCCTTAAAAACATAGCCGTCCCGTTCCCCTTTGTTCGAAGGGTCTCCTCCCCAGCCCGCGGAAGGCCAATCTACAATATCACGAAAGGTTTCCTTCATGGTTTCGGGAAAGCCCAAATTCTTCATGAGCTCCGGCGACATTTTGGTGGAAGTGATCAACCCATCTTCATTGGCAAGTTCATACAGCGTTTTATACTTTAAATCTTCATAGTATTTTTCTATAAGCTCCGTATTGCCGGTATACATATAATCGGCATAGAACATCAACGCGACATGCTGTTGCCACTCGGTGGGCCAGGTAGGGTGTTCCATAAAATATTCTATGGTGTGTCTTGCTATAGCGTATTCGCGGTCGGTCGTATAATGGCTCAATTGGTTAAGGTAGGCGTCGGCTTCATAGGGAATGCGTTCCCGGTCTCCATCGACATACAGTCCGTTAAAGGTTGTGGCCTTGATCGTGTATTTACAGAGGTCCCACACTTGATTGAGGATATCGTCTGAACTTGTAAAACTGCTCGTATCGTCTTCCCAATAACTATGGAAGGCCAATTGGGTAAAGTTTTCGGCTGACAGTTGCTCTTGCGCACCATCCACTTCCGCATACCGGAAGGGCATAAGTACCGGAAAACCCTCGGGAAGCGGTAACGCCTTGCCCGGAAGTGTATTTCTTTCATCCGCCTTTATGGGGAGTTGATACCGGGTTTTCCCGGGTTCTACATCGACTTCGATTTCTTGATATCTGATATGGCTCTTCTCGGGCGTTTCGCGGTTGATATTCTCACCATCTAACTGCTCCCCGATTCGGAATTTTAGGGTATGGGAGGTTTTTGTAAGGTAGCTAAAGTCTAGGGTCGCAAAAGCGGCCTTCCCAAAATCCATAAAATCGGTATCTCCGCGTTTCTCAAAAACCTTCGGCTTGATACTATCGATTTGGAAACTGTTGGGTGTGGTTATGGTTTGCCCCTTTGCAGAAGCCATGGTGAAGGACTGTGATTCGGAATATTTTGAAAGCCGGTTGTCTTGATCCCAGATACGGACTTTCCAAAAATAAGTCTCCCCAGGTTTCAGCTCCTGACCGTGGTATTCTATTTCGGAGGATATAGTGCTACGTACCTGTTCACTATCCCAAACGTCACCGATATTATTGGCTATATTTCCTTTGGATGAAGCCACCAAAATTTGATGGGCCGATTGGGTAACGGCACCCTCGGGAACAACCCAACCAAATTCGGGCCTGGCATCTAAAATTTTCACCGCTTTAGGCTGACGGATGAATTCCACAATTAAATTATCGGGGCCGTCGGAATAGGAGTCGCTGAATTTGTCGATCAGCTTATCGGTTTTCTGTCTGAAAGCTTTCAGCGTATCATTGTATTTTTTAGTACTGGCAAGATTTTCTATTTCTTGGGGATCGCTTTTCAGGTGGTACAACTCCTCGATGGATTTATCGTTAACGTATCGAAAGTATTTCCAATCCTTGGTACGCACCCCCTCACTTGGAGGGATATGTTCGAATTCCCAGATATGCTCGATGAGAACGGTATCCCTTTCTAAACTGTTTGTTTTACCCGAGACAAGCGGCATCAAACTTTTACCTTGCCAAGATTTCGGGGGTTGTACTCCGGCCAGATCTAAAATTGTGGGAGGTACATCGATGTTCAAGGCCATCTCCTCGCTGTCTTTTTGTTTGTTGATCCGCGGATCATAAACTATCAAAGGTACTCGCACCGAGTTATCGTACAGCAGCCATTTACCGGCCAATTGGCGTTCGCCCAAGAAATAGCCATTGTCGCCCATAAAAATAATGACCGTGTTTTTATCAAGTCCTTTCTTTTTAAGTTTCGCACGTATTTTTGCGATTTCACGGTCGATTCCGGAAATCATTCGATAGTAGCCTTTAACACTGTGCTGATATTTTTCCGGCGTATCGTAGCGCCAAGTCCAGCGCAGGCGGTTAAAACCATCGCGTACAATTTTTGGTTGGGCCTGAAAGTATTTGTCCTCGCCCAGTGCGGGGCCGGGCATAGATATACCTTGTAAAATTTTGTCGGATTCCGCTTGCCAGAAATACTGGTCCTTCGCGGAATCATGGGCATGGGGTGCACTGAAGCTCAACGAAAGGCAGAAGGGTTGTGATACATCGGCCTTGTTTATATAATCCAAGGCCTGTTGTCCGGTGTAGCGGGTTAGATGCACGGTATCTTTTCCCAACGTTTTATAGTAATAACCGCGCCTATCATCAAAGGCGTTGTTACGATCGTAAGATTCGAAGTCATCGAACTGTTTTTCCAAATCATCATAGCGTACACCATATTTGCCGTAGAAAGCGGTTTTATATCCGTTATTTTTGAGGATGGTGGGATAGGAATCTTCCATATAAGAGTCTCGAATGTGGCCCGTCTGAAAATTAAAGTTATGGGTTCGTTCGTAAAGTCCGGTCAGGATGCTGGCCCGGCTTGCAGCACATATCGGCGTGGTGACCATAGCATTCTCGAAATAGGTGCCCTCTTTGGCAAGCTTGTCCATTTCGGGTGTTGAAATCAGTTTGTTGCCCGCATATCCCAAGGCATCGAAGCGTTGGTCGTCGGTGAGAATGAAGATGATGTTCGGTTTATCGGCATCCGTGCCTTTTCTGTTTTGAGCAATAGCGATAAAGATGTTCCCATATAACAAGGCCATTAAAAGGAGTGCCGTACCGTTTTTTATCATATGCATTTACGTTGTGATTTTAAGTGTTCTTATAGCGAGTTGGATTATTTAGCCGTTAAATTCGGAAGTTTCATTTTGACACTCTTCGAACTTAAGCATTTCCTGGTTTTTGGGTATCCTGTACTGTCCTGATAATTTTACCAAAATACCTTTGTGGAAGGCTGCAAAAAAATCCCTTCGGTAAAAAGCATTTTTTACCGAACGGAAGAACTAACTCAAAGTAAGAAACTCAATTCGTTAAAAGTCTACATAAATTAGACTATATTCAAGTGATATATCATCTCGTCCAGCGGAGCACGTTCCAGAAAATCATCGCTGCAAGAAGTTACCAGGCCAATTAATATAGATGCCAGCAAATAGTGTCTTGTCTTCATTGGTTCATTTTTTATTTATCGGACCGTGCCTATCCAGTACAATACTTTGGGCAGATCTTCATTTTATTTGTAATTCAATTGGGTTCAGGGTTCATCTTTGGTCAATCAAAAATTCAAGACCATGCCGGCATTGTAAGTCCGTAATAATGGATAATTGATAGAACTGTCGAAAACATACTCGGGATCCAAGGGTTTACGGATTTTTGAATATTCCCAAAGATTTTGGCCCGCAATATAGATTTGTAATCCCGATAGGCCCAATTTGTCGGTCAATGATGCGGGAAAGGCGTAGCCAAGGTTCAGGTTCTTGAGTCTTATGTAGCTGGCATCCTGTAAAAATCTGGTCTGTTCTACATTATTCTTATCGCTTACCTGCGCCTCTGGAAATAGGCGTCCCTATTATCGGATGTCCAAGTGTTCGTCAACCAGGATTTGTCGCCGTTGAAGGAACGCCATGGAAAGAACCACGTTCAGTTTTGGTTGCCCGGATAATAATCCCTTTTACCCACTCCCTGAAAAAGGAAATCGATGGAAAAGTTCTTCCAGTTCACCCCGCCATTGATACCATAGGTGTACCGAGGGGTCGTATTGCCAATAATCCGTCGGTCTCCCGGGTCGTCCAAAGTGTTGGTTCCAGGACTGATCTCACCGTCACCGTTAAGGTCGGCAAACTCGAGATCCCCAACCTTAAATCCCGCTCCGAGCCTACTTTGGTCGGGCAAATTGGCCAATTGTTCTTCATCTTGAATGATGCCGACAGTCTCATAGCCCCAGATTTCAACAATTCACTGGCCTGTATAATAATTGTTGGATGCTCTGGCATCCAATGCATTACCGGTATTCGGGTTTTCTCCAATAGCTCTGGTGGGATTTTCGTATTTGGTGATTTCCGTTGTCCAGTCCGATAGGTTTAGGTTCAAAAAATAGCTGAAATCGTCCGAAATATTATCCCTCCATTTTAAAGAGGCTTCCCAACCGGTAGTCTTCAGGTCCGCACCATTCTCCTGTGGTGGCGTTGCCCCCAAAATACCGGGATAGGCCCGTCTTAACAACATATCCAAAGTTTCTCTACTGTATATATCGAAGGACATATCAAGTTTGTTCTTGAACAATACCATGTCAAGGCCCAGGTTCTTGCTGACCACCTTTTCCCAAGTCAGGGTGGGACTGACCAGACCGGGAGCCTGCACTATAGGTATTTCCCCTGATGATAAAATAAAATTTGAGGTGTTCACATTAATGAAGGTATGTAGGGGTAAAAATTGTCATTTCCTAAAAGCTGACTGCCAGAACCTAAAAGCTGGTTTCCCAACTCCCCATAAGAAGCCCTTATTTTTAAGTTATCGAGCCAATCACGGGTACCTGACATGAAGCCTTCATTCGAAATACGCCATCCTGCTGATATGAAAGGAAATAGTCCGAAACGGTCTCCGCTTGGGAAACGTGATGTTCCATCGTAGCGTGAGCTGGCCTCCAATAAATATTTTTCCTTGTAGATATAATTCAACCTATAAAAGTAGCCCCGAAGGGTCGCCTCCCCTTTTCCGCCAGAAACGAAGCGGTTTCCGGTAACGGCCCCGATGTCAATGATATTTGAAGATACCAATTGGTTTGCATCACCTGCAAGCCGTGTATTGAAGTCCCATTCTTGATTAAAACCTGCTATAAATTTGAAGTAGTGATCGTCAAGTTGGCTCATCTCGTATTCCGCAAAGAGGTTCAGTACATAATTCTGATTGTAATTTCTTAGTGCATCGATGGTGTCATCGCCGGTCACGAAAACCGGATTATCTTGGTCTAGCTCAAAGTCTACCACTTCAAAGGCTGGTCTGGCATGCTCGAATTGACGGTTGAAAGCGTTATATGAAAAATTACCGTTTAAAGTAAAACCTTTAACGGGATTGGCGACTAAGCCTGCCTTAAGCCATATATCTTGATTTGTGAATTTGGTACGTCCCCCGTTCTGTAATTGTTCATATATTGGAAAAGCATGGTTCCAGCTCATTCCCTCGTATTGCTCTTACCCTTCAAGACGGGGCACAAGGTAGGGCCTGATGGGCTCTATCCGTATCAGCGTGTTGATATCAACGGCTGCAGGTTTATCCGAGTTTTCAAAGTTGGCCGTAATCTGGGTATCGAAAGTCAACCAGTTCGTAAGCTTGTAATCGGCTTTGGCCAGAACATTGCCATTATATCGACCTCCTTTTTGGTATCTAGTAAGTGTTATAAAAGTAAAGATGTTACCATAGAGACCTTTTATTCAGAATAAGGTACTGTACCTAAACTATCCACCGGATAGCCCCATTCTTGTATGTAGGTCATACCGGGCAGAAATTCGTCGCCGTTTTCCTTTAGCCTTGCTGATAAACGGTTTTCCAATTCGGATTGCAAGTCGGTGTATTCGGCGTTTCCAACGAGATTATTCATTTGATAGGGATCTTTTTCGTTGTCGAACAGCAGCCACGGGCCGTTCAGATCGCGGGCATACGTGTAACGCTGGGTAAGCAATCCTCGATACTCCCGGCCCCCGTATTGTACTCTGTTCCATTGTCCGAAAGGTTGTACGCAGGTAATCAGTGCGGCGCGGTCTATATTTTCCGCGTCCTCCAAATATCCTTTATAATTGATGCCTTCCACTGTTTCTGGAATCGGGATGTCGCATAATGCCAACAAGGTCGGCAGAATATCCTCGGAGTTTAGCAAGGCGTCTTTCTTGCCCGTAGCGATACCCAAGCGTTCGGGAATATGCCATAACATGGGTACCCGAACGGATTCATCGTAAGGCTGCTGTTTTTTATAAGCCCCGTGGGAACCGAGCAGATCACCGTGGTCTGAGGTAAACACGATAATCGTATTATTCAATTGTCCAGTTTCTTTCAAATTTAAAATTAATTTTCCTACCATATCATCGAGCGCTGCAATGTGGGCGTAGTAGCCTGCCAAATCCTTTTTAACCTGCTCCTTCATATCTTCAGGCACATTCTCGCGCAGCTGAATGCTATCGGGATGAAAACGTTTTTGGTAAGCTTCGGGAGCGGTTTGATAGGGGGCATGGGGCGTTCCGTAGGAGAGGATCAATGAAAACGGTTTTTCTTCCGTTTTTTTTCCTACTATATAGTCAATGGCGGCAACGGTTTGGGCAAAGGTGTCGTATCCTTCCCAAATTTTACGTTCCGGATCATGGTTCTCGTAATAAACCGAATGGTTGTAGTCGTGTGTGCACTCGTTGGCTTTCCAGAAATCAAAGCCTTGTCTTCTTTTCCCTGGGGGTATTAACGAAAGTCGTCCATGCCCATCCAGATGCCATTTTCCGATGTAGCCGGTGTCATATCCCGCTTTTGAAAAGATTTTCCCGAAAGTAACCGCTGCGGTGTCCAATTGTACGTCGTTCATAAAGATACCATGGGTGAGCGGTCGTTGTCCTGTGATAAGGGATGCCCTGAACGGGGAGCAAACCGGCATACCGGAAACGGCATTTTTGAAGTTGACACTTCTGGAAGCCAACCTATCAAGATGTGGTGTATTTATATTGGGGTCGCCCGCATAACCGGTTGCCTGTGCACGCCATTGATCGGTAAGGATTACTAGGACGTTAGGTCGAAATTGCTGGCTCTCCAGAGTTTTAGATTGTTTTTCGGAATTGCATCCAAGTAACATTAGCGAAGAAAAAATTAGAAGGATAACTCTGGTCATCAGATTCAAGGGGTTAAGGATGTACTTTTGTTAAGTTATTTTGGAGAAATGCAATGCCCATTCTCCAATTACGCATCATGTACCAAGCTGTTCGATAGAAAAAAGTGGTTCTAACAGGATGTCTCTATTTTTGATATTTGCACAGGTCTTTAATACAACTTTACAAAAGTAATCTCCTGTTCTAGAAAATAATCGGGCATTTCTATGGTGCTTACCACCCAGCGCTTTAATTCCAAATCATTTCCGTCCCCGTCTTTATAACTGTAGCCATGGGCATCAAAGCCAATGGGTACACCATCATAGTCGCCCATAAACATTTGACTATGGCTGTTTTCGCAAACTTGGAGCGTCAAAAAAGGTTCATTGGATAAAATATGCTTGAATTGGGCCTCCCTACCTTCATTCGGGCTAATCGTTTGTGGATTTTTTTCAAAGGCAGCTAGCAAAATTCCGTTTGCTGGTAACTGAAATCCGAAGCAACTAAAAATATCCCTCAAATTGGTTGCGTGGTTTCTGCCATACCAAGCTCCTGTCCAATCATACAGATTATCCAAAAGTTTGAATGCCTGTACCGCTACATTTTTTTGTGTATAGGGCAAATAACCCACATGAACATCCGCATCCGGTCTTAGCCAAGCCTCTTGAAAGTTAAATTTTCCGTTCGCATTTCGAGAAGGTATCCGAACCGACCTGGAATCCGTACCGACCAGTGGAAGCTGGTCTCCCATACGCAACCATCCTGAAACATATGTACAGTCCGCATCCGAATAGAAAGGTACACGGTCGCTTGTACAAATGATGAAACCATTTGGATTATCGAAACTAGTGATTTCCGATTTTGAACCGATAGCAATCTCCTCGGATGGCACCCAACCATAACCTCGTTCGGAAAGGATGAACGAAAACGCACCTGTTTTGGAAGCGTACAAGACGTGGACCGGGGTTCCTACAGGGAGCACGTCAAGGTTCCAAAGGTCCCAACGCGCCTTGCCATTCGTAAAAAGACCGATGTATTCCGGTTTGATAGGGGGTATAATGTGCAATCGGCATTGGGTAACCGTTATTGCCGTTTGAGGTGTGGTTATATTTCTTTCCGGGGTATAGGAAATCTCTTTCTCGATGGCTTCAAGTTCACTCTCGCCGTAGCCAATGGCCATGATATTACCGAATTCCCTGCTTCTCAAATAAGCCGTCCCACTTTGCACCATGCGTTGGGTAAGGTCCGCCAGTTCAGTAGGTGTCATGGGACCAATGTCGGGAACGTTTGCCAAAAGCCCTGGACGGTCTTTGATTTGCTTTTCGATTCGTAATGCCACCGCACTATCCAGTTCCGATGAATCTGCCATTCGTTGCCGATAGGCCGCATTTCTACTTTTTATTTCCCCAAGGTCGAGCACCACCTTATCAGGACTTTTCATTTTCGATATCCAATAAGAAGCTTCCCGCATTTCGGGCATAGTGCCCGGTACCACGTTCGGTGCCCGCAAATAAAGTTCGGATTGCTTTTTAACCTCCTGCTGTGGGCTGTCCTCTTTATCCTGGGCAAAAAGACTGTTTCCATGCGTTCCAAAGAAAAGCAAAAAAGCAAAAAAGTAAAAGGATCGGTATTCTTTCATCTTGGACATCCCATCTTATGAAAACGGTCGCAATTATTTATTAGGCGAAACCACAAAGCCCGGGATATTGGTCCGGATACTATAGATTTTATCCACTGCCGTCATATATAGGGTTTTCATGTCTTCTCCGCCAAACGCACAGCTAACAGGATAATCAGGTGTATTGATAATCCCGACCGCTTTACCGGTTTTGTCGAAAATCTGGACTCCGGCCCAGGTACCTATATAAAGGTTGCCCTCCACATCGACATTCATTCCATCGGCTCCGGAAGATTTGCCCCCACGTTCGAGCACATCTTCTATCAACGATAGTTCGGCGAATTTCCGTCCGTTGGCAATCGTGCCATCCTCGTTTACATCATACGCCCAAATGAAGTTATCCTTATCGCTGTCCACATTCCACCATTCCTCATTGTCGTAGGTATTGTTGATGTACAATGTCTTGCCGTCGGGACTCAAGGCCACACCATTTGGCATGGCGAAAGCGTTAGGCTCTAAAAGGCGGATCACTTTACCTTGTGGTGTACGGTAATAGACAGTGCGTCCAGGTTGGTTCTTCGTAGTATCAGGAGTAAACTGCGGATCGGAGAAATAGATACCACCTTTTAAATCCATTATCAGGTCATTCGGTCCGTCGAGCGATTTACCGTCGTATTTATCGGCCAGTACCTTGATTTTTTTACCCTTGGTATTCATTTCAACGATACGATGCCCGAACATGTCGCATACGATCAAATTATCGCCATTTGATATCAAACCATTGGTCTGCATCTTGTTTTCCACAATGTTCCTGTAAGTGCCATCGGGATCCATTTCGACCAATGTGCTTTTGCCCGGGTCGCCGTTGAACGCTTCGTCAAAAAACATATTGGAAAAATAAAGCTTACCATTGAGCCAAGTAGGACCCTCGGTAAAAGTCAGGCCTGGTTGACTCTCGCTACCATCGATGACCAACTGCACCTCGGCATCTTTGGGTATGATGGCATTATACTTGTTCTGTTGTGCCATACCCATTTCGTAATAGTCGGCCCGGGGAGGGAAGAATATATCAAGGGCATCGCAGCCATTTGGACCCATCGTTCCTCCATGGACCATATTCGAGGGGAGGTCTATGACATCGCCCTTCTCAAGTCGTATTATGGTATCCATTATTATTTGATCGGAATATCCCCGAAGTACGGTCATGACCTGTTCTTCGGGATGAATGTGGTGCGGGAACGTTATCGAAGGATCCATACGGATAAAGCTCATCTGCACTCCCTTGCCGGATATAATCCTGGAATTCGCCCCTGGCACCAGTTCCGTGTATTGAAAATCGTTCAGGTCATATACTTTTTGGGGTTCCACATTCGGTGCCACCGGATACTTTTCTATAGATATGGGCTCCGGTATGTCCCGATATCCTGTCTTTTCCAGATAATCCATCGCGGCCGGGCTATAGACTTCCAAAATCGCGGCACCCTTGTCACCAGCCTTTATGGACGTTTTGGCTCCCTCCTGCAGGTACAGGAACTCGTTTACCGGCATGGCCGATAGCACTGCCCCGGGGGCCTCCCGGGGTGTCGCGCTTAAGGTTGCGTACGCTCCCTTGACCAGTTCTTGGACACTTCCTTCCAAAACAAAAAGAAAGCGTTCGCCCTGAATCGTTTTTTCGGGTATCGAGCTATTGGGTTCCAGCCTGATAAAGCTCATTAAGCCCCCTTTTCCCCAATAGGCCTTTGCACTAACCCCTTGCGAGAGCTGAAGAGCAGGCAGGTCATTATAATTCACTTTTTCGCCCGGTTTTATATTCGATACCAGTTTCGTGTCCTGTATGTCGGTTCGCGTACGATTTTCCAAAGTGTACTCGGCGATTACCTTATCGTTGCGATCCGCCCAAGCTTCATTTTGGTTCCGACATGAAAAGACAATCGTTAATAGAAATAAAGCTAATAGGTAGTTTTGTATATATTTCATGTTTGGATTCTTTTTACTTTTCATTATGGTTTTATCGGAACGAAAATTAGAGAATAAGATAGTATGAACTATCCTGTACTATCCCGTATGGTCCAAATTTACATTTTGTTGGTCGAAAGAAAAACAGCAGGATAGTACAGGATGATAATTAAAAATATAAGCATCATTTTTATTCGAGCTTTGACACACATAATTTAAGTGAAATGTTAGGTGCGATGATCGACGCTATAAAGAATTAACACTTGTACTGTTTATGGAAACAAAGGCTAGTCATTTTTCTCAAATAGTCTTATTTTTTATTGGGATTTTGTTGGCCGCTTTTTCAAATCCCAAAACAGAATATCGAATATTTCAGTTCCCGAAGCACATGATGCCGCGTATCGATGGCGATTTTAGCGATTGGGAAATGGTTCCGGACAGCTATGCCATCGGACTTGATCAATTAATGGATACAAAATTCGGCCTCGGTACAGATTTGGAGCCAAAAGATTATGATATTCAGGTAAAGGTCGGGTGGGTCAGGAACTTGAATCGGCTGTATTTTTATGTGGAGGCCTACGATGATTACTGGGATTTTGATGACAAGGGCCTAAAACAGGATATTTTTGAGGTGGTCGTAGACGGCAATCTGTCGGGAGGCCCGATCGTTAAAAAAAGTAATGCAAATAGCCGCAGGATTTCCAAAGACGAATTGCATTTTAAGGGCCACGGAGCCCACGCCCAAAACTATCATATATTCACTCCGGCCCAAAACAAAGATCAAGTTATGGTCTGGGGAAACACCCCATGGATCAAGGAGTTCCCTTATTTCAATTCTGCGGTTGATTACAACTTCAAACATGGCGAGAGCGGAAAATTTAGAATGGAATTCTGGATTACCCCCTTTGATCATGCCGATTTTTCCGGTCAGGATAGATCCACTGAAACAAAATTGACCGAGAACGATGTCATCGGCCTGGGTTGGTGCATACTTGAATACGATGGCGGTACAATGGAATCTTTCATGAACCTTGCCCATGATTCAAGAATGGTATTCGATGCCGATTTTTTGAACACTTTTCGACTTATGCCTTTGGAAAAAAAGTATATGGAGACGATTCGGGCAGACTGGTCCTTCATTGAAATCGACAGGAGTAAAAGATGGATTCAGTTCAAAGATGAATCCATTGGTAAACTAGAAAATTGGCATTGGGATTTTGGGGACGGAAACACTTCCACGGAACAAAATCCATCACATCAGTATACTAAAGGAGGGGAATGGACCGTCGTGCTCACCATAGTCGGCCCGGAGGGCAAATCCGTGCGTTCCAAAGTTTGGGATGTCGTAACCAAATGAAAAATATAAATTACTGAGAAATTTCAAAGTATTCTCTACCTAACATACCCTAAAATGAAGCAATAATTTAGTACCGTTTTACCCTGTTCTTAACCGGGGCAGGACAGTACAGGATACCTATTTATATCATAATCACCAATTTTATAAGGTATTCCAGTGATTATCCACAATCTGCCGGCATGACAAAAAAATCGAATGGTGTTCGCCTAACAAAGCTGGCAATTTGCTTTTATGCCCTATTGGTTTCAAATAGTATATGCTGCCAAGAAGATCTAAACGTTCTGGTGTTTACCAAGACCAATGGTTTCAGGCATACATCCATTCCGAAAGGCATCGAGAAAATGGACGATTGGTCGAAGGGGGAACATTGGGGCATCGAGTTTTCCGAAGACTCGACCCGAATCAACGATAAGGTTTTAAATCAAATCGATGTATTGGTGTTCTTGAATACCTCGGGTAACATTTTAGGTAATCCTGAAAAAGAGGCACTTGTCAGGTACATTAATAAAGGCGGTGGTTTTGTAGGCATCCATCTTGCCTCTGGCACGGAGACCGATTGGTCTTGGTTCCATCAGATGATCGGGACCGAGTTCAAGGACCATCCCAAAGTGCAATCGGCCAGAATGTTCGTAAATCATACTTTTCGGCATCCATCCGTTGCGCACTTGGGCGATACTTTCGAAATTGTCGATGAATGGTACAATTTTGAGGAAAGCGTTTTACCCCATGTAAACGTCGTTCTAACCCTGGACGAAAGTAGCTACACCGGTAAAAAAATGGATGAAGAGCATCCGATAGCCTGGTACCATTATTATGAAGGGGGAAGAGTATTTTATACGGGCTTAGGCCATACCGATGAAATATATGACAACGAGGATTATAAAAAACATGTGATCGCTGCGATACAATGGGCGGGGAAAAAAATGGATGTCCCCACTCCCAAAAAATGGGAAGATTTATTAGATCAAGGCCTCAAAAAATGGGATACCTATATTGGAATACCAAAGCCAACAGTAGATATGAGCGGAATACCAAATATCGGAACCCGCGATGAAAATAAGCCCTTAGGTTTTAACAACGACCCCAAACGGGTCTATTCCATTGTAAAGGAAAAGGGGAAGCCCATGCTCTTCATTACAGGGGAGATACATGCGGGGATCAGTACCAAACAGGAGTACGGGAATTATCATTTTAAGGCAAAGTTCAAATGGGCCGGAAAAAAATGGGGATCACCCGATGGCAATAGGGACAGTGGCATACTCTATCATTGTGTAGGCCCACAAGGCACTTATGCCAATGCTTGGATGAGCAGTCTGCAAAGCCAGATACAGGAGACCCATTTTGGTGATTTTATTGCGATGGGGGATGTTACCGCACAGGCCCACGTAGACAGCATACATCAGGTAAAGGGTGAAATCAGGGGCACCTACGATCCAAGGGCGAAGCTTGTCGATGTCGGGCGGGCTTTAAAAACGGAAGACAGGGAAAAACCTGTTGGCAAATGGAACACTTTGGAAGTCGTTTGTCTGGGTACTTCAAGTATTCACGTCATCAACGGAAAGGTGGTGTCCGCAGTGGAGAATGCGAAGTCCACCTTAAAGGAGACTCCGCAACCTCTTTCCAGTGGTAGGATCTTGCTGCAATCCGAAGGGGCAGAGGCCTACTATAAAGACATTGGAATAAAGGCGATTACAGAGATTCCGAAAAAATACAAAAAACAGATAGCGCGTCTCAAAGCCCGACAAAAAAAATAAACTATGCAAAAGAGTATAAAATTCGTTTCCTTGTTTTCTGTTTGCCTTATTTTGGTCTTATCCTGCCAATGGGGACCAACTGAAAATTACGCCAAGGAAAATTGGGCATCCTATCTCGGCGACAAGGGCACGACCCATTATTCCCTATTGGATCAAATAAATAAGGAGAATGTGCACCGACTTCAAAAGGTATGGGAATTTGATAATGGGGAGGCCAGTGCCAAGAACCGGTCCATGATCCAATGCAACCCCTTGATTATCGACGGTATTTTATATGGCACGACCGCTACATTAAAGGTATTTGCCCTGGATGCCGCAACGGGGCAGCAAAAATGGATTTTCGAACCCGATAAGGATACGGTTATCACTAAAGGGCTCAATCGTGGCCTGGCCTATTGGGAAAAAGATGATGTCAAAAAAATCTTTTATGCCTCTGGAGAACATCTATTTGCTATAGATCCAAATACAGGCCAGTTGATTACATCCTTTGGAAATGCCGGTATCGTAGATCTTACCAAAGGACTGGGAAGAGAGGTCGATGGGTTTCGCTACCATATGAATACGCCCGGTATTATTTTTAAGGATATGTATATCGTCGGTGGGAAGGTTTCCGAGACCATTAAACCTATTCCCGGTCATATCAGGGCCTACGATGTGCATACGGGAGAAATAAAGTGGATTTTTCACACCATTCCCCATCCGGGAGAATTTGGTTATGAGACCTGGCCGAAGGATGCCTATCTAAAAAGTGGCGGTGCCAATGTATGGACGGGTTTCAGCCTGGACGAGGAGCGGGAAATTGTTTTTGCACCGACCGGTTCACCCTCTTTCGATTTTTATGGAGGCGATAGAATAGGGTCCAACCTATTTGGCAACAGTATCATTGCATTGGATGCCAATACGGGCAAAAGAATATGGCACTACCAAACGGTCCATCACGATCTATGGGATCGCGATCTGCCTTCCCCGCCCGTTTTGGCGACCATTGAAAAGGAAGGTCGTAAAATCGACATTCTTGCCCAAACTACAAAAATGGGACTTCTTTTCGTTTTGGACAGGGAAACCGGCGAGCCTATATATCCTATCGAGGAAGTTGAGGTACCTGCTTCGGATCTCGATGGTGAAGAAGCCTGGCCAACTCAACCGATACCTACGGTTTACCCACACTTTTCATGGCAAAAATTAACAAAAGAGGATTTGGCCATTAGAACCGAAGATAGCCATACGCAAGCCAGCAAGGTCTGGGAAGAGTCCATTTATAGTGGCATGTATGACCCGCCATCCGTTAAAGGCACCCTGAATTTCCCCGGGTATTATGGAGGCGGTGAATGGGGAGGGCCTGGTATAGACCCCAGTACCGGGGTCTTATATGTCAATTCCAACAATTTTCCCTGGAAGCCAAAATTAGCTCCATTGGTTGCGGAAAGCCCCGGAAGGAATTTATACAATATGTATTGTCAAGCATGTCATGGCAGTGAACTGGAAGGATCTCAAATGTTCGGGGGTGTCCCTGCCCTAAAAAATGTTAAGGATTCGTTGTCAAAACCTGAAATGCATAAGATCATAACACAGGGAAGTGGTGTTATGCCGGCCTTTAAGGAATTGAAAGAAAGTGAAATCGATAAGATAATCGCTTTTTTGACCCAACAAGAAAAAGATACGATCTCCGAAAAGGGCGAATGGCCCTATCCCTATACTTTTGGCGGTCACGGGCGAGTGAATATGGATGATGGTCTGCCAATGATAAAACCGCCATGGGGACAATTGACCGCCATAGACCTGAACAGCGCCAAAATTAAATGGCAGATTCCCCTTGGTAATTATGATTCATTGAACATTCCCGGCCATCCAATTACGGGAACGCCAAATTATGGAGGCCCCATCGTTACAAAAGGCGGACTGCTATTTATTGCCGCCACCGCCGATAGTAAAATTAGGGCGTTCGATACCGAAACCGGAGAAAAATTATGGGAAGCCGACCTGCCTACATCCGGGGTTGCCACACCTGCCACCTACTCCGTTAATGGCAAACAGTATGTGGTAATCGCCTGCGGAGGAGGTCGAGAAGGCGCTAATTCGGGGGATTCCTATGTAGCATTCGCCCTTCCGTAATTTTTTTGTCCATCCCCAATTAAATAACAATGCGCTTAATAATCGAACAGAAACCACTTTTTAAATAGTTTCAGCGACGGAAAAATTCATGAAGCAGTACAGTACAGGATACTCGTTATAAATACTATAAATACTTTTAACACCAAATTAAGATAGAAAATGCACAACCTGACCAAATCGATTTCTAGGGCTACAGCGTTAACTATCGAACAACTAACTAAACGCTACTACTTATGAAAAAAAAACAATGTATCAAAAATAGGTTGACGTCTGTCGCGACCGTTCTGCTATTATTTATAGGTACGGCTTTCTCATCTGCGCAGACCATCACCGGAAACGTCGGAAGTGAAGACGGACCGTTGCCAGGGGCGTCCGTTGTGGTCAAAGGCAGTACAAGGGGTACCGTTACCGATTTTGACGGCAACTATGCGATCGAGGCGGGAGCCGAGGATACCTTAGTGTTCTCGTACATCGGCTATTCCCCTAAAGAAGTTTTGGTCGGGAACCAGAATCAAATCAATGTAAATTTATCAGCGGATAATGAGTTGGACGAGGTGGTAGTTATCGGCTATGGTACGCAACGTAAATCTGATTTGACAGGTTCGGTGGCATCGGTAGACGCAGAAGATATTGCCAACATACCCAGTTCGAGAGTAGACCAAGTTTTGCAGGGTAGAGCAGCGGGTGTTCAAGTAACCCAAACCAGTGGCGCACCGGGTGCTGGCACATCCATAAGGGTAAGAGGAGGCAATTCTATAACCGGTAGTAACGAACCGTTATGGGTCATCGATGGTATAATTGTGGGTACAAATTTCAATTTGAATAATCTTAATGCCAATGACATCGAATCAATAGAGGTATTGAAGGATGCATCATCTATTGCCATTTATGGGTCTAGGGGTGCAAACGGCGTAGTATTGGTAACGACCAAAAGTGGAGCCCGTGTGGGAGGGGGCAAACCCCAAGTAAGTGTAGGATTATATACAAGCACCCAGTTAGTTCCAGAAAGACCCGATTATTTATCTCAAGCAGAACAAATAGATTACACTAACGAAGACGCTCGATTTAGATCAGTTTCAGAACCCTTTCCCAACGATCCGTCAACTTATCCCGATAATGATTATTTTGACTTATTATTGGATGCATCAAATATTTACAATGCAGATGTATCCATTGCGGGTGCTTCAGAAAATGGAAACGTAAACTATTATAATTCATTGAACTTTTTTGATCAAGATGGCTTAATTAAAAATTCAGGCATTGAGAAATATATTTTTAGATCGAACATCGATTTTAAACTAGGTGATAAGTTGAAAGCCGGATTCCGTATTAATTATTCCAGAATAAAGCAAGAAAATGGTGTTGTTGGCTATGGTGGTCTTTTGAATATTCTGCCTACACAGCCAGTGTATAATGAAGATGGTTCCTTTAATGGTTTTAATGAGGTAGTTGGAGCGCCATTTGGAAACCCTGTCGCTATTGCTCAGTTAGATACCGATGAGACGTTCTCAAATAACCTGCTGGGAACAGTTTACCTAGAGTATAGTCCTATTTCAAACTTGATCATAAGATCAACATTTAATCCTGAAATCAATAATTTTAAAAGGAACGAATTTACTTCAAGTCAAAGGCCTGATCTTCTTGTAGTTGGAGAAAATGGTAATGCACGAATATCAGGAGCTTCATCTTTTGGTTGGAACAATGAAAATACAGTTCAATATCAAACAGATTTTGGAGAAAATCATAGCTTGACAGTTCTTGGCGGGGCATCTTTCCAACGAACCGCCGTTGAGACTTTTGAGGCTCAAGCCTTTGGAATTACAACAGATGCCACTGAATTCAATAATATAGGATTAGGTACAGACCCCACAAGAAATTTAGTTGGTAGTGGCTTTAATGAGTTTCAAATTGCGTCCTTTTTTGGCAGGGTTAATTATGCCTTTAAAGATAAATATCTTTTAACATTAGTAGGAAGAAGTGATGGTAGCTCAGTTTTTGCTCCGGGAAACAAGTATAATTTCTATCCATCAATAGCGGGAGCTTGGAAAATTTCAGAAGAGTCATTTATGCAAGATCAAGATATTTTTCGAGATTTAAAATTAAGAGCAAGTTATGGTCAATCAGGAAATCAAGCTATAAGTTCTTATAATACCTTAGGTGTTTTGGTTGAAGCAAATACTCCGCTCAATGGTATTCAGCAACCGGGTTTGTCATTGGGTAGACCATCGAATCCTGATTTAAAATGGGAAACTACAAGCTCGTTTGATATAGCGCTAGAAGCTTCGCTTTTTGGAGGTAGGCTATTTACGGAATTTAATTACTACTATAAAAAGACAGAGGATTTATTACTAGATGTGACTATTGCTAGACAAACCGGGTTTACAAGCCAATTGCAGAATGTTGGGTCTCTTGAAAACAAAGGATGGGAGTTTTTGGTAAATTCGACGAATATCACAACCGACAATTTTAACTGGAAAACAACATTGACCTTATCATCAAATGAAAATAAGGTATTGGATCTTGGAGGCCAAGAGTTTATTGATGTTGTAGTCGATCAAATTACGGGTGCTGGTAGCTTACGAATACTTGTTGGGGAAACAGTTCCAGTATTTACCGGTGTGAATTATTTAGGAACATGGAAAAGTCAAGCTGATATTGATGCATCTGGCTTGCTTCCTGGGACACAGGTACTAGGCGGACCTAGATTTGAAGATTTAAATGGAGATGGTATCATATCTACTGAAGATAATGTGGTATTGGGCAGCCCATTTCCTGATTTGATTTATGGGTTTGATAATACCTTGAGTTATAAAAATCTTGATCTGAACTTTTTCTTTCAAGGTACGGTAGGAAATGAGGTTTATAACTTAAGGACATGGAACAACTATTTTGCCCGTGGGGAAACTACTAAATATGCGGATATAGCGGACCGATGGACACCAGATAATCCGAATTCAAATATACCCAGAGCGGGCTCTGATGCCGTTACAAGTATACCAAGTAATTCAAAATATGTAGAAGATGGTTCGCATCTTCGTTTAAAGACTGCAACATTAACTTATAACTTCCCAGTTAATAAATTAGGATGGAATAGCGTTAAAAACATGTCAGTATACGTTTCCGGAACAAATTTACTCCTATTCTCAGATTTTAGATTAATTGATCCTGAAACGAGTCAATTTGGAAGAGATGGATTAGGCAACATTGCCCAAGGTTTTTCAAATGGAGAGTATCCGAATGCCAGAATTTTAAGCCTTGGCCTTAACGTAACCTTTTAAAAGAATCAAAATGAGAACAAAAAGCATTTTTTTATACGTATTAGTTACTTTCTCATGTCTTAGTTGTGAGAAATTTTTAGAAGAGGAACCCAGAGATATTATAGCTCCAGAAACTTTTTTTACTTCAGTGGCAGATGCAAAACAGGCGGTTACGGGAGTTTATGCTATTTTTAAAAACAACTCCCTTTATGGTCAAGTGGGGTTAGATAATTTCTATGATAATGGTGCCGATATCATTGAGCCAAATCGTGTTATTGGTTTTGTTGAGCCTATTGGCAATTATACAATAAATGAAGCCGTAGCAGATAGGTCGGAACAGAAAATGAGTGTATCCGATACTTGGAAAGATTTGTATAAAGTTGTACTCAATACTAATATCATTATCGACCAAGTGAATGGCAACGAAGCGCTATCACCAGAAGTGCAAACCGAAATTGTTGCGGAAACCACATTTCTACGTTCATTGGCCTATTGGCACATCACCAGCCTATGGGGTGACGCCCCTTACTATACTGAAAACCTAGGTATTGATGAGATTAAAGTATTAGGCAGAACAGATGAGGAAACAATTTTAAATGGGGTGCTCTCAGATTTACAATTTGCACAAGACAATATGCCAGCTACAATACCCGACGATCAAAGGGGTAGTGCTTCAAAATGGGCAGCGGCTATGGTTATGGCCAAAATCTATATGAAACAAAAAAACTGGCAAGCCGGTTTAAGCAAATGTCTTGAAATTATAAATCAGTCACCGCATAGTATATTACCAAATTATGACGATGTATTTGATCCTGCTAATGAGTATAATGCAGAAATTATTTGGTCTCTGGATTTCGCAAAAGATATTAGGGGGCAATTTGAAGAAGGTGTACCTAGTATTGCTGGTAATGGTAACTGGAGACCGAGCATGTTTAATCCAAGATTAAGAGACGAACCAGCTAATACAGATGAAAGAACGGCTTTGTCTGATGCACTTACTGCTAGAGGAGAAGCATTCAATGGTACAGGTTTGCAAATAGCCTCTAAAGATTTTGTTGAAAAATTTCCAATGAATGATTTAAGGAGACCTTTGAATGTTCTGGACAATTATTTAGGTTTTGATTTGGCATTCCCGTATATGCCTAAGTTCATGAATTTGAATTTAGATTCATCGCCACGTTTTAATCATTCAGATAACAGGATGGTTTTCCGCCTAGCAGATGTGTATTTAATGGCTGCTGAATGTGAGAATGAGGTAAATGGTCCAGGAAACGCTTATCAATATATACATGCTGTAAGAGAACGCGCTTATGCAACTCAATCAGAATGGGAACTTTCTGGTTTATCCCAGCAAGAGTTCAGAGAAGCGATTTATGATGAACGTAAATGGGAATTGGCCGGGGAAGCCCATAGAAAATATGATTTGAACAGATGGGGTATTTTACTGGATGTGATACAAAATCTAGAGTATCGATTCTGGAAACCCAATGAAAATATAAGACCTTGGCATGTACTTTTGCCGATTCCATTACAAGAGTTGCAAATTAATCCTAATTTATTGGAATCAGATCCAACGAACAATGGCTATAGATAGTGATGAAGTACGATATTTTATAAAAAACTAAAATATCTTCTAAAAGCAGTACAGTACAGGATGCAGATTTTCTAAAAATGCAGTAATATCGTATATATGGAGCCTCATAACCTCCATGTTGTTTGAGTTAGTTAGTTTAAAAGGGGCGAAAAAAAAATTCGCCCCTTTTTAGTAGGATCATATTTACAGATTCTTCAATCGAATATTCCGGTACTCGACCGTCATTGGTGGACCAACGTGTACTTGTACCCCCATGTATCCTGACATTTTACGGTTGATGGAATCGTTATCGGTAACGTCGCTCATCAGTACATCGTTGACATAATGTTGCAATCGATTTCCTTTGACAATCAGGTGAATTTTGTTCCAATCTTCGCTTTTAATCTGTGTTTTCAGGGAATCGGATTCCCCAAGTGACGCGACCACTTCCCTACTCTGCCAACAGTTTTTTTTCACGTTGGCGCGTAATGACCCTGGATCATCGGGATTGTTTTGTGAATTAATTAGGACCTTCTCGCCTCGATAGGCCAATGTCGCCCGTTTTTTCTCCTCATAGTTCTGGCCTGTATACGTATTCTTTCCGTCAATATCGGCCTGATAACCACGCAAGGCGTTCGGTATGGTATCGATTGTCTCGCTGCGATAGTTGATACCGCTATTTCCGGATTCCGCTATTTTGACCTCGAGTTTCAGTTCAAAATCATCCGGTTGGCCGTCCTGCCAGATGATAAAGGTGTTGTTCTTTAGCAGCGTTTCGGGAGTGACCTCACC
>NZ_JBGTHY010000487.1:0-4438 GCF_041745955.1 Pricia sp. | reverse complement strand
ATTTGCCAGCCCTTAAACAAAGGGTTAATTTTCATACATATAGTATAGTATGCCAACAATTTCACAATTAGTACGAAAAGGAAGGTCCACGATTACCAAGAAGAGTAAATCGGCGGCTTTGGATTCGTGTCCCCAGCGAAGGGGTGTTTGTACGCGTGTTTACACAACTACACCGAAAAAACCGAACTCGGCCATGAGAAAAGTGGCTCGTGTTCGATTAACTAACGGTAAAGAGGTGAACGCTTACATACCCGGAGAAGGACACAACCTCCAAGAGCACTCGATAGTATTGGTAAGGGGCGGAAGGGTGAAAGATTTGCCAGGTGTTCGATATCACATCGTTCGGGGTGCCTTAGATACCGCAGGTGTTGCCGGTAGAACCCAACGAAGATCGAAATACGGAGCAAAACGACCCAAAAATTAAAAGAGGTACGAGGTATAAAGGTTATTAGAGGTAAGAAGTTGTATTGGAGACTTCAACCTGTAACTTGCAACCTTCACCCTGAAACTTGTAAGAATGAGAAAAAAACAGGCAAAAAAAAGACCGTTGTTGCCGGATCCCCGGTTCAACGATCAGTTGGTCACACGTTTCGTGAACATGATGATGTGGGACGGTAAAAAATCCGTCGCTTTTAGTGTGTTTTATGATGCGATGGACATTGTAGAGGAAAAAAAGACCGATGAGGAAAAAACGTCCTTGGAACTTTGGAAGGATGCCCTTTCCAACGTTATGCCCCACGTTGAGGTGCGGAGCAGAAGGGTAGGGGGCGCTACGTTCCAGATTCCTATGCAAATCCGTCCGGATAGAAAGATTTCTACGGCTATGAAGTGGTTGATCAGCTATTCGAGAAAGCGTAACGAAAAGGGAATGGCCCAAAAGTTGGCCGGCGAAGTCCTCGCCGCTTCGAAAGAGGAGGGCGCCGCGGTCAAAAAACGTGTCGATACACATAAAATGGCAGAGGCCAATAAGGCTTTCTCCCACTTTAGATTTTAAACATAGTTATATAATTTGGGTTATATGCTATAAATAGGTATAGTGGCATTCCTTTTTTTTTGGAGTTCCTTGAGTAGAATAGCCAAACACAGTTAAGTCAAAAATGGCAAGAGATTTAAAATATACACGAAATATTGGTATCGCAGCACATATCGATGCCGGAAAAACTACGACTACCGAGCGTATCCTTTTTTATACAGGGGTAAGTCATAAAATTGGTGAGGTGCATGATGGTGCCGCAACGATGGATTGGATGGAGCAGGAGCAGGAGCGAGGTATTACCATTACCTCCGCGGCTACGACCTGTTCGTGGACTTTTCCCATGGAGAATGCTCAGCCTACCGAGGATGCCAAGGACTATCACTTTAACATTATCGATACCCCCGGGCACGTTGATTTTACCGTTGAGGTAAACCGTTCGCTACGGGTGCTCGATGGTTTGGTCTTTTTGTTCAGTGCGGTCGATGGTGTTGAGCCACAGTCAGAAACGAACTGGAGGCTGGCCGATAACTATAAGGTGCCAAGAATTGCCTTTGTTAACAAGATGGACCGTCAGGGTTCTGATTTTCTTGGCGTAGGTAAGCAAATTCGAGAGATGTTGAAATCCAACGCAGTGCCGATCGTATTGCCGATCGGTGACGAGGCCGACTTCAAGGGTATCGTGGATTTGGTGAAAAACCGTGCCGTTGTTTGGCACGAAGATAATTTCGGTGCGACGTTTGACGTAATCGATATCCCGGAAGAAATGAAAGCCGAGGTAAAAGAACATCGTGCGACCCTTATTGAAGCGGTCGCAGAATACGATGAGCATCTGATGGAAAAGTTTTTCGAGGATGAAGATTCTATCACCGAAGATGAAGTGCATGCAGCTTTAAGGGCGGCAGTTATGGATATGAGTATTATTCCAATGATCTGTGGCTCGTCCTTTAAAAATAAAGGGGTTCAGTTTTTGTTGGATGCCGTTTGTAGATATTTGCCTTCCCCAATGGATAAGGAGGCTATTATTGGTATCAATCCCGATACCGAAAAAGAAGAGAAAAGGAGGCCTGATTTAAAGGAACCTTTCGCAGCATTGGCCTTTAAGATTGCTACCGATCCATTCGTTGGAAGGTTGGCATTTTTTAGGGCGTATTCAGGTAAATTGGATGCGGGATCCTACGTTTTGAACAACCGATCGGGAAACAAGGAGCGTATTTCTAGGATTTACCAAATGCATTCCAACAAACAGAATGCCGTTGATTCCATCGGCGCCGGTGATATCGGTGCAGCCGTTGGATTTAAGGATATCAAGACCGGGGATACCCTCTCCGACGAGAAGCATCCCATTGTTTTGGAGAGCATGAACTTTCCAGATCCCGTTATCGGTATCGCCGTCGAACCTAAGACCAAGGCGGATGTCGATAAATTGGGGATGGCTCTTGGTAAACTGGCCGAAGAGGACCCCACTTTTCAGGTAAAGACCGACGAAGCTTCCGGCCAAACCATTATTTCCGGTATGGGCGAGCTGCATTTGGATATTATTGTCGATCGTCTGCGCCGTGAATTTAAAGTAGAGGTGAATCAGGGTGAGCCCCAGGTAGAATACAAAGAAGCCTTGACCAGGGCTGCCGATCACAGGGAAGTTTACAAGAAACAGTCCGGTGGTCGTGGCAAGTTTGCCGATATTGTCTTTACTATCGAACCTAGCGACAATCCGGAGTTAACAGGATTGGAATTTGTCAATTCGATCAAAGGCGGTAACATCCCTAGGGAATTTATCCCATCCGTGGAAAAAGGATTCAAACAGGCGATGCAGAACGGTCCCCTTGCCGGGTTTGAAATGGATAGTATGAAGGTGACCCTTCGTGATGGTTCTTTTCACGCGGTGGATTCCGATTCGCTATCTTTCGAGTTGGCGGCAAAAATGGGGTATAAGGCGGCTGCAAAAGCGGCACGTGCCGTACTTATGGAGCCGATCATGAAGATAGAGGTCTTGACCCCGGAAGAAAACATGGGTGATATCGTTGGAGATTTGAACCGAAGAAGGGGAACGATTTCCAATATGGGCGATAGGGCAGGTGCCAAGGTAATCAAAGGTGAAGTGCCGTTATCGGAAATGTTCGGTTATGTTACTTCCTTGAGGACGCTGTCATCCGGTAGGGCAACATCGACCATGGAGTTTTCGCACTATGCCGAGACCCCATCGAATATAGCGGAAGAAGTGATCAAGGCGGCCAAAGGGATAACCGCGTAAGAGAAGAATAGAAAACGAACAATACAATAGCAGACTAAAGAGACAAGAACCAAGACCCTATCGCGATAGATTTGAACTTGTACTTGCACTTGAACTTTAAAAGATGAGCCAAAAAATTAGGATAAAACTAAAGTCGTACGATCACAACTTGGTGGACAAGTCCGCCGAGAAAATCGTAAAGACGGTAAAGACGACAGGAGCCGTGGTTACAGGGCCTATTCCTTTGCCTACACATAAAAAAATTTTTACGGTATTGCGTTCTCCGCACGTTAATAAAAAATCGAGGGAGCAATTCCAGTTGAGTTCGTACAAACGACTTTTGGACATTTACAGCTCTTCTTCAAAAACTATTGATGCCCTCATGAAGTTGGAACTTCCAAGTGGGGTCGAGGTGGAGATCAAGGTGTGATAGTTTTGGATTCAGAATGCTGAATTCAGACGTTTTAGACATGTCCTAAGCTGCGAGCAAAGGAAAGACGGAAACAAAAAATCATTCGGGGTCGGATAATTTTTGGCCCTGTTTTTTTTGTCCGAAAAATGGAGAGTAACAAGGGAGTAATATAAACGGAGGATAGGTTTGGTTTCGCCGAAAGGAAAAATCTAAAATCTAAAGTCCAAAATCTAAAATTTAATTATGTCTGGGTTAATAGGAAAAAAAGTAGGCATGACCAGCATCTTTGACGAGAACGGAAAGAATGTTCCGTGTACCGTTATCGAAGCAGGGCCATGTGTGGTTACCCAAGTCAGAACCGAGGAAGTTGATGGCTATATTGGTCTTCAATTGGGTTTCGATGACAAGACGGAGAAACGTGCGAACCAGGCCGAAATCGGTCATTTTAAAAAGGCAGGTACTACTCCTAAGAAAAAAGTCGTCGAGTTCCAAGGTTTTCAGGGGAAATACAAATTAGGCGATACCTTGGGTGTCGATATTTTTGTAGAAGGCGAATTCGTAGACGTCGTAGGCACTTCGAAAGGTAAAGGTTTTCAGGGTGTGGTAAAGCGTCACGGTTTTAGGGGTGTGGGACAATCGACCCATGGCCAGCATAACCGATTGCGTGCTCCCGGTTCTATCGGTGCGGGATCAGATCCCTCACGGGTTTTCAAGGGTATGCGAATGGCCGGCCGTATGGGCGGTGATCGAGTTACCGTCCAAAACCTACGGGTTTTGAAAGTAGTGCCCGAAAAGAATCTTCTCGTGGTAAAAGGTGCAG
>NZ_JBGTHY010000486.1:0-2504 GCF_041745955.1 Pricia sp. | reverse complement strand
GTATACAGCGATGTACAAGGCAACCCAACGGAAGCCAATGTACTGAACGGGGTAGCTCACTACACTAAAAATCGACATGATGGGGTCATCGCTTTTGGAGGGGGTTCTGCCATGGATGCGGCCAAAGCAATTGCTTTTATGTCCGGTCAATCCCTTTCTTTATGGGATTTTGAGGATGTCGGCGACAATTGGACACATGCCGACATCAACGGCATAGCACCCATAATTGCAATTCCCACCACAGCGGGAACCGGATCTGAAGTGGGAAGGGCATCCGTAATTTTGGATGAAAAATTGCATACCAAGAAGATAATCTTTCATCCTAAAATGTTGCCGGGGATAGTAATTATAGATCCTGAATTAACAGTTGGGCTACCGGCCCATATTACGGCCTGGACGGGAATAGATGCCATGGTACATGCCATCGAGGCCTATATTGCCCCTGGATATCACCCCATGGCGGAAGGCATTGCCATAGCGGCCATTAGGATGATAGCGAAATATCTACCCGTAGCATTTAAACACGGGTACGATGTAGAGGCAAGGGGGCAAATGTTGGTTGCCGCTTCCATGGGCGCAACGGCGTTCCAAAAAGGTCTGGGATCCGTGCATTCGATAGCCCATCAGTTGGGAGCAATCTATAACAAAGAGCACGGTTTGCTCAACGCCATTTTATTGCCTTATGCCCTAAAACAGAATAAACCGGCAATTGAAGAAAAAATGGGGTATTTAAGCAAGGTGTTGGAACTTCCAGGCCACGACACGGATGCAATTATAGCATACATACTAGAACTTAGAAAAGAGTTGAATATACCCCACACCCTAAAAGAGATAGGGATTAACGATGATGAGGCCGAAAGAATTGGAAAAATGGCCTTTTTGGATCCCTCTACCCCTTCAAATGCCATGCCCTTGAATACCGATGATCTGGAAAAATTGTTTAGGGCGGCGGTAAAGGGTGATTTAAACAGTCTGTAGATGAAGCTTCTTATCGTTGAGGGCAATAATGAAGTGACCCGCGCGCAAAGGGAGGCCTTTGGCATAAAGCCCTATCATCTTATTTTTAAGGAAATGCTGCATTTTTTAATGCCCAACGCACAAACGGAAGTAGTCTTCCCGGCCGATGGCTCCAAAGGTTTACCGACTGCCAAACAATTAACAAAGTATAACGGAATACTTTGGACGGGCAGTTCTTTAAGTGTAACGGAAAACATACCCTCGGTAACGGATCAGCTTACTTTTGCGGAAACCATTTTTGAAAGTGGCACGCCCTTGTACGGCAGCTGCTGGGGCCTACAGGTAGCGACAACCATAGCAGGTGGCAAAGTCGCACGCGGCAACAAGGGATTGGAGTTTGGGATTGCCGATGCTATTACGCTCACTGATTTCGGTATGAAAAGTCCTTTTTTTCCGAAGAGAAAATCCAACTATGCCGCACTCTGCATCCATTTTGACGAAGTCGTTAAAATTCCCGAAAACGCTGTGGTATTGGCCAAGAATCCACATTCCGAAGTCCAGGCCATGGTATTCGATTATAAAAAATCATCCTTTTTCGGGGTACAGTACCATCCTGAATTCAAAACCTCCGATATGGCCAAGATCACTTCCTTTTTATCTGAAAAATTAGTGGACAGTGGCCGTTTTACATCAATCACCGAAGTTGAAGCATTCGTTGTGCGACTGTTGGAGGAAAAGGATTTACCTCAAGAAATAGTTGATTACAGGCTCCACACTCAAGAAATAGAGGCTTGGCTAAAACAAATTTCCCAGGGATGAAATCAAGTGTAGGCAAGGGAAGAGCGGCATCCGCCCTTCAAATTTAATAAATAATTGTTGGGCGGTCGTGGCCCAGTTCTGCAATGGCGACGTCCACTTCTTCTTGATGTTGATGGTCGCCAGGTTGACCAGCTTCATAAGGGCCATGACATTGGTGAACCCATGGTCCTGGTCACCTTGCGAACCTGCCTATGGAAGCCCTCGACGGCGTTGGTGGTGTAGATAATCTTCCTGATGGGGGCCGAAAGATTCCCCGCTTACAAAGAAATGATAATTCTTTTACGAATTGGTAATCAATTTTAAAGGTCATGGACCTGAACTATTTCGGTGTTGGGAGGTGTACCCAAACCTTTTTACCGAACATGGGAAAGAACAGGGGCTTAAAAACTTAACGAAGTATTGGTAGAGGAACAAATTGTAATTTGTTATGAGGAAGAAATGCCCGAAAATGCGTATTATTAGCCTATAAATTTCATTGCGGTATGCGATGGATCCTCAAAAGCGGAAAACCAGTCCATACCGCCGCTATCGGCATGGTATCATTACCCGATAACATGGCCATCGAGGTCGCAACGATTTTTGAGATAGAGAATTAGTTCTATGAACAGGATATCACAACAATTTGGCAGTTTTATTTTCAGGCACATTGTATTTTGCTTTTCCATTTTATTGTTTATCGGTTGTACGTCCAATAAAAAGGAGCCTGAATTTCTATTGCGTGCGGCCCT
>NZ_JBGTHY010000485.1:0-19513 GCF_041745955.1 Pricia sp. | reverse complement strand
CGAGGGAAGAAGGGGCTGGCTAAATCCGCTTCCCGATAATCCAGAAGCACAAAAGGCTTTTAAGCAGAACGACTGGAACCATTACCGAATAGAGGCCATCGGCGATACCATTCAAACTTGGATCAACGGGGTGCCGGCGGCTAATCTTATCGACGATAAGACCGCGGAAGGCTTTATCGCCCTGCAAGTACACAGTATCCCTAAGGAGAACGAGGCGGGAACCGAGATCATGTGGAAAAATATCAAGATTTTGACCGATAGCCTATCCAAATACAACAAAACCTCACCAATACCACCGATTACTACAAAGAACAATCTTACCCAATCCGAAAAAGAGAACGGTTGGAAGTTACTCTGGGACGGAAAAACCACCGATGGCTGGCGTGGCGCAAGGCTGGACGAGTTCCCCGACAAAGGATGGAAAATCGAGGATGGCGTGTTGAGTGTACTTTCTACGGGCGGGGAAGAATCTACGGCCGGGGGCGATATTGTCACCAAAGAACTCTATGGAAATTTTGAACTGATGGTCGATTTTAAACTGACCGAAGGCGCCAATAGCGGTATCAAATATTTTGTGGATACCGACATGAACAAGGGCGAGGGCTCTTCCATCGGCCTCGAATATCAGATTTTGGACGACGAGCGCCACCCCGATGCCAAACTGGGAAACCAAGAAGGAAGCCGTACCGTGGCCTCGCTATACGACCTGATTCAAGCCGATCCGGAGAAACCGATAAACGCAATCGGCGAATGGAATACGGCACGGATCGTCTCTGACGGTAGTCACGTGGAACATTGGCTTAACGGAGTGAAAGTGTTGGAATACGAACGTAAAAGTCCCGAATACAAAAAACTCGTCTCGGAAAGCAAATACGACAAATGGCCGAATTTCGGGGAATCGGACGAAGGTCATATTCTCTTGCAGGATCACGGCGATCTGGTGTCGTTCCGGAACGTAAAAATTAGGCCGATTATGGATAAAGAATAGATTACCTAAAGGGCGTTCGAAATATAGAGGGTATTGTTGGGTGCAGAGACATAGCCCATCATTCGGCTAGGCCGAATTTCGCCTCTTTGTCTAAAAAGGGGAACCAAGAAATGGGTACAAAGAAATTAATTTTATAAGCGAATAATATGAGCCAAAACAGAAGAAATTTTATCAAAAAAGCTTCCGCAGGAGCAGCCGGTATCGCGTTCGGCGGTAGTATCAACGCCATGTCAGTGCCCAGTTATCGCAATATATGGGGTGCCAACGACCATATCAATTGCGCGGTCATAGGCGTGAGGAGCAGGGCAAAGGCGCATTTTGCCGCCATTAAGAATGACCCCAATGCTAAAGTGCTGTATAGCTGCGATGTCGACGACAAGATTATCGAAGAGCACAATGTCTGGTGCCAAAAGAACATAGGCTATATACCCAAGGTCGAAAAGGATTTTAGAAAGGTTTTGGAGGATAGGAAAGTGGATGCCGTTTTTATCGCTACCCCCGAACATTGGCATGCGCCCATGGCGATAATGGCCTTGCAGGCGGGCAAACACGTTTATGTTGAAAAGCCCTGCAGCCACAATCCCCACGAAAATCAACTCTTGGTCGACGCCCAGAAGAAGTACGGAAAAAAAGTACAGATGGGCAACCAGCAACGTTCCGCAAAAACGTCCATTTTAGCGGTCAAGGAAATTAACGAAGGTATTATTGGTGACGTGTATAAAGGCGAAGCCTACTATTCGAACAATAGGGATTCCATCGGAACGGGAAAAAAAATCGATGTCCCACCGACCTTGGATTGGGAAATGTGGCAAGGCCCGGCAGTCCGGGAAGACTATCGCGATAACATCCACCCTTACAACTGGCATTGGTTCCGAAACTGGGGCACCGGAGAGGTGCATAACAACGGTACACACGAAATCGATATCTGCAGATGGGCGTTGGGTGTTGGCTTGCCCGATAGCGTTACCTCTTTCGGAGGAAAATATACCTTCGATGATGATTGGGAATTTGTGGATAATCAACAACTAACCTATGCATATCCCGACAACAAGTTCATTACTTGGACGGGCCACAGCCGGGGCTTGATTATGCCCGATCAACCCGGAAGGGGCGCTACGATTTACGGTAGCAAAGGCATTATTATGTTGGGCCGTGATGGATATCAATTGTATGACTTGGGCGGTAAACTGATCAAAGAGGAAAAAGAGGACGGAGGCCAAAGCGCCGGTACGAATACACGCGGAGAAGGCGGACTCGATGTCAACCATATCAGTAACTTTTTTGCAGGTATCCGAGAAGATAAATCCCTGCATTCCGACATTCATGATGCCAGTGTGACAACAATGCTCTGCCATTTGGGCAACATGGCGCAAGATGCGGGTGAGACCCTACAAATTGATCCGGCGACGGGAAAAGTAACGAACAATGAACAGGTGATGAAGGACTGGTGGAAAAGGGAGTATGCCGATGGATGGGAGCCTTCGGTTTAGGGTTTCCAAAGGCAATACCAAAACGTATGCAAACGGTCCACAAAGCACAAACCATTTATTTCGTATCGTTGATGTTTTACCAGGTCATAAAATACCAATCAAATCTAAAATTAACGCGATTGGTATCGCCACTAAAATAAATACCAAACAGGCAATCATTATTTTTAGAACGGCGTTGAGTATTTTGACACCGGGACTTAGTTCTCGTTCCATATTCATTTGTATTGTTTCTACTAAGATACGGAAAAATGAAACTGCCTTTGCGACTCTCGACAAGTTTTTCGACTAACTGTCTAATTTTTAGTATGTTTTGCCGATGTAAGTATAATCTTTCCGACAAGTCGCCAACTTTGTGGATTGAAAATTTGACCGTGCCAACGACCGTTAGTCCCTAATTTCCCAGAATTTAAGGCCTACTTGTTCCTAAACTGCTTGCTCAATTCTTCCAGCGAAACCCCTTTGGTCTCTGGCATAAAAAAGCGCACGAACAGCAATTGCAAGACCATCATAAAGGCAAAAAAGGCAAACACCGGCCCCGGGCCGATTTCGGTAAACAGAAAGGGTACCAAAGAAGGAATGATGGCCGCTAATACCCAGTGGGTAGAACTGCCGAAAGCCTGTCCCGATCCCCTGAGATGATTGGGAAATACCTCGGAGATAAACACCCAAATAACGGCGCCTTGGCCTATGGCATGTGAAGCGATAAATAGGAAGAGAAAGATTGGTACGGCCATACCTTCCCATTGCAAAATAAAAGCGGAAGCTACCAGCGATAAGGATATGATATAGCCCACTGAGCCAATATACATGAGCTGCCTTCTACCCAACTTGTCGATCAGAAAAATACCGGCAAAGGTGAAGATGATGTTGGTAATCCCGATTCCGATACTACTTAAAAGTGCCGTACTTTCCCCGAGTCCCGCCGCCTCGAAAATACGGGGGGCGTAGTATAAAAAGGCATTGATACCCGAAAACTGGTTGAAAAAAGCGATAAAAAAGGCCAGCATCAACGGAAATCGGTATTTTTTCATAAAAATATTTTCCGAGGCACTATGCTCGTCCATCCCTTCGTTCATATCCGCTCTAAGCTTCTCTATGGTCAGTTCGGGGTTTATAGTAGCGAGAACTGTCCGGGCTTCCTCCGTGCGATTTTTGGTCAATAGCCATCGCGGACTTTTGGGTACCGAAACTACGAACAAGGTATAGATAATTGCGGGGAATGCTTCTACACCGACCATCCAACGCCAATCGTTTTCGCCAACATTGCTCAGTAACGCATTGGAGACAAAGGCCATTAAAATTCCGAAAACAAGCATAAACTGATAGAAGCCGACCAAACGGCCCCTGTCTTTTGCGGGTGCGATTTCTGATATGTAAGCGGGTGCCGCTACGGTCGAAGCCCCAACCCCAAGACCGCCGATAAACCGGGCCGCCGCAAACATAATCGGGTCGTTGGCGAAGGCCGAACCGATGGCGGATACAGAGTAGAGTATCCCAATCCATATCAGGGTGTTTTTCCTGCCGATCCGGTCGGTAGGTATTCCCCCAAAAATAGCACCGACTACGGTGCCCCAAAGGGCCATCCCGATAACGACCGATCCATGAAAGGCATCCGAAGAATCCCATAAAAGTTGCAGTTTTTTCTCCGCCCCGGAAATCACAACGGTATCGAAACCGAATAAAAATCCCGCCAAAGCGGCAATCAACGAAATTCTTAAGATTTTGGAATTCATAGGTGGGTTGTATTGGTTAGAGCAATGTACGAATATATGCCATAATTTGTTTGCTGGCTCCTTTGTTTTTAGCGATATACCCCGCATTTATTATCCCAGTGTTCTTACGGAATTCGCTATTGTCGAGTATTTTTTTCATCAGTTCGCCGAACGTCCATTGGTCTTTTATTGGAAGGATCCCTTTTTGAGCTACCAAATCCTCCGCCTCCTTAAAGCCTTCGTAATCGGGACCGATAATGACCGGAATTCCGAATACGGCCGGCTCTAGGGTATTGTGGAGTCCCGTCGCAAAACCGCCGCCGACATAGGCGATATCGGCATAACTGTAGATTTTGGTCAATAGCCCGATGGTATCGACGATAAGCACTTCGCAGTCGCCGATGCTGTGTATATCTATATTCGAGAGGAGCGCTTTTTTCTTAGTGATCGCTCCGGCAAGCCCTAAGATTTTATCCTTTTTTATGGTATGCGGCGCCAAAATATATTTGAGGTTTTTGGGTGCATGGTTAATATAATCAATCAGAATGGACTCGTCATCGGGCCAAGTGCTTCCGGCAACAAAACAGAGCCTGTCCTTTTTAAAGGCGTGCATGAAATCGAGCTGGTTATCCCCGTCCAAAATTTCCGAAACCCGATCTAGGCGGGTATCCCCAGTGACGGAAGTATTTTTTATTTGGATGGATGTCAATAGTTTTTGGGATGCGACATCCTGCACAAAATAATAATCGAACTTGCGAAGGGCCTTCCTCATAAATCCACCGTACCCCTTAAAATAGATTTGCCCTTTTTTGAAAATTGCGGAGATCAGGATAGTGGGAATTTTCCTTTTTTCAAGCTCCCTTAAGTAATTGGGCCAGATTTCATATTTAACGAAAATGGCCAAGTCCGGTCGTACCGTATCCAAAAAACGGGATGCATTTTTCTTTGTGTCCATGGGAAGATAGACGACGAGATCCGCAGCTGAGGAATTCTTTTTGACCTCATATCCCGAAGGGGAGAAAAAAGTGACCAAAATTTTATGGGATGGATATTCGGCCCGTAACCTTTCGATGATAGGAAGCCCCTGTTCGAACTCCCCCAAGGAGGCCACGTGCATCCAAACTACTTTATCATCTTTGGAAATACCAGTAGTGAGCAGTCCGAAAGTTTCCTTTCTTCCCGACACGAAAAGTTTGATCTTGGATTTAAAAGGTGCCAATATTTGTAGGACGAACCATGAAATTTCGACGATCAGGTTGTAGATAGCGTACACTGACTATGGGTTTGAAGGGCTAAAATACGTTTCTTTCTATAATTTGTTGACCTTGGTTTCGTATTTTTGTTTTATGAAAAAAATCCAGATGGTCGACTTGGGCGGCCAATATGAAGGCATAAAAGAGCAGGTGAATCTGGCCATTGCCGAGGTAATGGAAACCTCCGCCTTTATAAACGGCCCCGAGGTACAGACCTTTCAGAAGGACTTGGAGAAATATCTCGGTGTCAAGCACGTAATACCCTGCGCCAATGGTACCGATGCCCTTCAAATTGCCATGATGGGACTGGGGCTACAGCCCGGAGATGAGGTCATTACGGCCGATTTTACGTTTGCCGCCACGGTAGAGGTCATTGCCCTTTTGCAACTTACGCCAGTTTTGGTCGATGTGGAGGCCGATACCTTTACTATCGATATCAAGGCCGTTGAAATGGCGATTACCCCTAAGACGAAAGCCATCGTGCCGGTGCATCTCTTCGGGCAATGTGCCGATATGGAGGCCCTTATGGCATTGGCCAAAAAGCATGACCTATTTATAATAGAGGATAATGCCCAGGCCATCGGCGCCGATTATACGTTTAAGGATGGTAGCAAGCAAAAAGCTGGCACTATCGGCCACGTCGGGGCGACCTCTTTTTTCCCTTCTAAAAACCTAGGTGCGTATGGTGATGGCGGAGCTATTTTCACGAATGACGATGATTTGGCGCACACTTTTCGGGGTGTTGTAAACCACGGGATGTACGAACGCTACCATCACGATGTGGTCGGGGTCAATTCCCGATTGGATTCCATTCAGGCGGCGGTCTTACGTGCGAAATTGCCGAAATTGGATGGCTACTGCGACGCAAGAAGAGATGCGGCCCGCAAATATTCCGCGGCATTCAAGGGTCAGGAAAATAGTGTTGTGCCAAAAACGGTCAACCATTGTGATGGCCTTTGCGAACAGAATATCTGCGACACCTGTGATTGCCATGTCTTTCATCAATATACCTTGCGAATTACTAATGGAAAGCGTGACGCCCTCGTAAAATATTTGGGCGAACGGGACATTCCCTGTGGGGTATATTATCCCATTCCCCTGCACAAACAAAAAGCGTATGCCGATGAAAGGTATAACGAAGCCGATTTTCCGATAACGAACCAATTGGTAAAAGAAGTCATCTCCTTGCCCATGCACACGGAACTTGACGATGAGCAAATCGGATTTATAACGAAGACGGTTATTGAATTTGTGAACGGATGAGATTTGCCTGCCGGCGGGCACGAGTAGTTGCAAAGAAAATTTAAGGTTCAACCCTGCCGTTGGCAGGTTCAAGGTTTAATAAAATCCGAGATAACCTTAAACCTTGAACAGCTGGGAAGTAGCGATTAAACCGTGAACTATTTTTGAACTTGACAGTTAAATTTGCGATTGAACTTTTAACCCCAAACAATAAACTCCAAACCACAAACATCCCACATGAAAATACTAGTAACAGGCGGTCTAGGCTTCATCGGTTCGCATACGGTGGTCGAATTACAGAACGAAGGTTTCGAGGTCGTTATCATTGACGACTGTTCGAACGCGTCCGAAAAAGTTTTAGAGGGGGTCAACGCGATTACCGGCAAAATGCCTTTGTTCGAAAAAATCGATTTGAGGGATAAAGCCAAGGTTTCCGATTTTTTCAAACGGCATGACGATGTTGAGGGAGTTATCCATTTTGCGGCATCCAAGGCGGTAGGGGAGAGCGTTGAAAAACCCTTGCTATACTACGAGAACAATATCGGAACGCTGGTCTACATCCTTAAAGAACTATCGAAAAAGAAGAAATCCAGTTTTATATTTAGTTCCTCCTGTACGGTCTACGGGCAGGCCAATGAAATGCCCATTACCGAGGATGCCCCTGTAAAACCGGCTGAATCTCCATACGGCAATACCAAACAGATGGGAGAGGAAATCATTCGAGATACCTGTAAGGTGATACCTCATTTAAATGCTATCGCTCTCCGCTATTTCAATCCCATGGGCGCCCATCCCAGTGCGGAAATCGGGGAACTGCCCATTGGCGTACCCCAAAATTTAGTACCTTTTATTACCCAAACCGGAGTAGGACTTCGCGAAGAGTTATCCGTTTTCGGTGATGATTATCCCACGGAAGACGGTACCTGCGTTCGGGATTACATTTATGTGGTCGATTTGGCCAAAGCCCATGTGCAAGCATTGAAACGACTTTTGGAAGGCAAGAACCCCAAGAATTATGAAGTGTTCAATTTGGGTACGGGCAAAGGAAGTACGGTGCTTGAGGTCATTCAGAGTTTCGAACGCGTATCGGGTAAAAAACTGAACTATAAGATAGTGGACAGAAGGCCGGGAGATATCGTTTCCGCCTATGCCGATACCACTAAGGCCAACGAAGTTTTGGGTTGGAAAGCGCAGTTCACGCTCGACGAAGCCATGAAATCGGCTTGGGACTGGGAACAGAAGATTCGGGGGTGAAGAGACAACTACTAATTCAAAAATAAAACTCAAATTCAAACACCCTACAGGGCAAATAAATTACCCGGTAAAACCGCTCCTCATGAAAAAAGGTCTACTCTTTCTCTCGCTATTTTCTATCCTTATACTATCCGCTCAAGATAAATACTTGCAATGCGGAAATATAGTCGATACGGAATCAGGTAAAATACTACCCGAGAAGACAATTATTGTATCGGGAAATAGGATAAAAAGTATCCAGGACGGTTTCGTGAATGGCTCCAAAAAGGATACGGTAATCGATTTAAAGGATAAAACCGTGCTACCGGGTTTTATCGATATGCACGTTCATCTAGAAAGTGAATCCAGTCCAAAATCCTACCTCAATCGTTTTACCGACAATGAGGCGGACATCGCCTTTAACTCGGTGGTCTATGCCAAACGGACTTTGATGGCGGGTTTTACCACGGTACGCGATCTAGGCGGTACCGGTGTGAACATTGCGCTACGGAACGCGGTCGATAAAGGACTTGTGGAAGGCCCACGAATCTATACGGCCGGAAAGTCATTGGCGACCACAGGTGGCCATGCAGATCCGTCCAACGGCATGCGCAAAGACCTGACGGGCGATCCAGGTCCAAAGCAGGGCGTGGTCAATTCTCCTGAAGATGGTCGAAAGGCCGTCCGCCAACGCTATAAAGAGGGTGCCGATGTCATCAAAATAACCGCGACCGGCGGCGTCTTGAGCGTAGCCAAAAGCGGACAAAATCCGCAGTTCACCGTCGAGGAAATCAAGGCCATAACCGAAACGGCAAAGGATTATGGAATGCTGACTGCGGCACATGCCCATGGTGACGAGGGCATGCAGCGTGCCATAAAGGGGGGTATCAAAACTATCGAGCACGGTACTATGATGGGCGACGAGACCATGGCGATGATGAAAGAATATGATGCCTATTTAGTGCCGACGATCACCGCCGGAAAACAGGTGGCCGAAAAGGCGAAGGTTGAAGGTTATTTTCCCCCGGTCGTCGCCAAAAAAGCGGCCGAGATCGGGCCTATGATCCAGGACATGTTCAAAAGGGCCTATAAAAAAGGCGTACCGATTGCCTTCGGTACCGACGCGGGTGTTTTTCCGCATGGGCTCAATGCCAAAGAGTTCGGTTATATGGTAGAAGCAGGTATGCCTGTAATGGAGGCGCTCAAGTCCGCCACCGTAACGGGAGCTGATCTACTCGGTATAGGCGATGAACTGGGTCAACTCAAAGAAGGTTTCCTGGCCGATATTGTTGCCGTTGACGAAAATCCGGAAAAGAATGTGGCTACTTTAGAAAATGTTGTTTTTGTAATGAAAGATGGAGTGGTCTATAAAAAGTGAGCAGCTTGATAGCGTGGTTATCAGAAGGGGCTCAAAAAAAACGTTTACGGCACATGGGGTATTTTTTATTCATTATCTTTCCTGTTTTGCAATAATGGCCGCTAAGATACAGCCAGAAATGGGAAAAATTGTATTTTTGTATCCATTTGGAAAATTGGCAAGACAGAGAACTTTTTTATGGATAAGTATTCTTTTTTAAATTCTGCGCACGCATCTTTTTTTTCGGATCTATACGACAAATATCTTAAAAGTCCCGATAGTGTCGAGCCCAGCTGGCGTGCTTTTTTTCAAGGTTTCGATTTCGGTACCGAAAGCGCCTTGGAGGAACGCGACGGATATGGAGCAACGGATTCGGTCGACAAACAGACCCAATTCAATGCCGCGGCCATCAACAACGGCCAACAGTTGGAAATGCCACGGTCATTACAAAAAGAATTTCAGGTCATCCGCCTTATCGACGGATACCGCAGTAGGGGTCATTTGTTCACAAAAACAAATCCCGTACGTGACCGTAGAAAGTACGAGCCCACCCTTGATCTAGAGAATTTCGGACTATCGGAAGGCGATTTGGATACAGTTTTCAATGCCGGTGAGATTATCGGTATCGGCGCCGGTACCCTCAGCAAAATCATCAAGCATCTGAAAAGTATCTACTGCGACGCCATTGGGGTCGAGTATATGTATATTCGGTCCCCCGAGCGTATCGAGTGGATTCAGAACTACTTGAACGTCAACGATAATCACCCTGATTTTGACAATGACCACAAGAAGCGCATCCTAAAAAAACTGAACCAAGCCCTATCTTTTGAAACTTTTTTGCATACAAAATACGTAGGTCAGAAGCGTTTTTCCTTAGAAGGTAACGAGTCATTGATTCCCGCCTTGGATGCCGTTGTCGAACGCGCCGCCGAAATGGGCGTGGAGCAGTTTGTCATGGGAATGGCTCACAGGGGAAGGCTCAACGTACTGACCAATATTTTCGGCAAGGCCGCCAAAGATATTTTTAGCGAATTCGACGGTAAGGATTACGAACAGGAAATTTTTGATGGGGATGTAAAATATCACTTGGGTTGGACTTCCGAGCGCAAGACCGATAATGGTAACCGGATAAAAATGAACATCGCGCCGAACCCTTCGCATTTGGAGGCGGTGGGCGCGGTAGTCGAAGGAATCACAAGGGCAAAACAGGACGACCATTATCCCGATGACTTTTCGAAAGTATTGCCGATTATCGTACATGGTGATGCCGCCATCGCGGGTCAGGGAATAGTTTATGAGGTCATACAAATGGAGAAGTTGGAAGGCTATCGAACCAACGGAACCGTACATATCGTGGTCAACAACCAGATCGGTTTTACCACCAATTATCTCGATGCCCGTAGTTCTACCTATTGTACTGATGTCGGCAAGGTCACTTTGAGTCCGGTTCTGCATGTCAACGCCGATGACGCCGAGGCCGTGGTACATGCTTCGCTCTTAGCGCTCGAATATCGCATGCGCTTTGAACGCGATGTATTTTTAGATCTTTTGGGATACCGAAAATACGGCCACAACGAAGGCGACGAACCCCGCTTCACACAACCTAAGCTTTATAAGGCCATTGCCAAACACGATAATCCAAGGGATATTTACGCGGCCAAATTGCTAGAAGAAGGGGTTATCGAAGAAGGCTACGTAAAACAGTTGGAAGAGGAGTACAAGGCCTCCCTTGAGGAAGAATTGGAAGATTCCCGAAAAGAGGACAAGACCGAGATCACCCCTTTTATGGCCGATGAATGGAAAGGCTTCGAAAATGCACGGGAATGGGAGATGATGGCCCCTGTAGATACCACTGTCGATAGAAAGGAACTGACCCATATTGCCAAGGTAATCACAGAAGTGCCCAAGGATAAAAAATTCCTCCGGAAAGTAGATAAACTGATCAAGGACCGGAACAAACGGTTTTTTGAGACCGATAACCTCGATTGGGCGATGGGCGAGCTTTTAGCTTACGGCAGTTTGTTGCAAGAAGGCTTCGAGGTGCGTATGTCAGGGCAAGATATCGAGCGCGGCACGTTCTCGCACCGTCATGCGGTCATGAAAGTAGAGGAGAGCGAGGAAGAGGTCGTATTATTGAACCATCTGTCCGAAAAGCAGGGCCGTTTTCAGATTTATAATTCCTTGTTGTCCGAATATGCGGTTGTAGGCTTCGATTACGGGTATGCCATGGCGAGCCCCAATACGCTGACCATTTGGGAAGCGCAGTTCGGTGATTTCAGCAACGGTGCCCAGATCATGATCGATCAATATATCTCCGCCGCGGAAGATAAATGGAAGCTGCAAAACGGATTGGTAATGCTGTTGCCCCATGGCTACGAAGGCCAGGGCGCGGAACATTCGTCCGCCCGTATGGAGCGATATCTGCAATTGTGTGCTCGTGATAATATGTATATGGCCGATGTTACGACCCCCGCACAGATGTTCCATATTTTGCGCCGGCAGATGAAGGTCAATTTTAGGAAGCCGCTGATAATTTTTACCCCGAAAAGCCTTTTACGGCATACGAAAGCGGTTTCGACCGTTGACGAATTTGTGAACGGCAGGTTTCAAGAGGTAATCGATGACGCTTCCGCGGATGTGAAAAAAGTGAAAAGTCTGGTCTTCTGTACCGGCAAATTCTATTACGATCTTTTGGCCGCCAAAGAAGAGCACGATAGAGACGATGTTGCCTTGGTAAGGATAGAGCAGTTGTTCCCCTTGCCTTTCGAACAAATGAAGGAAATCATCAAAAAATATAAAAACACCGATGACCTCGTTTGGGCGCAGGAAGAGCCCCGAAATATGGGGGCATGGAGCCATATGATGATGCATTTCAGCGATGCACACAAACTACGGGTAGCCTCGAGAAGATTCTATGCTTCCCCCGCTGCCGGTAGTGCGGTGCGATCTAAAATGCGGCACCAGCAGGTCATCGACTATGTGTTCGACAAGAGCAAGAACAATATGTCGAAACCGAAGCCCCGCCCGAAGGAAGAAGCGGAAAAGGCATGACCCGAACCCGGCCAGACCTGCAAGGTGTTGTCGCTTAGCGACCTCGTTGTAGGTCTAGCCAGCCCGGCCGAGTCGAAAACGCCTTAGACACCTACAAGCAGCCCCTCCTAGGTCGGGGAATACTTTGCAGGTCGGATTGAAAAAACGAAAGATAACACAGCAAACATCAACAGCATGATTTTAGAAATGAAAGTCCCGTCCCCGGGCGAATCCATTACCGAAGTTGAGATAGCGGAATGGCTGGTAGAAGACGGCGATTATGTGGAAAAGGACCAGGCCATCGCCGAGGTCGATTCCGATAAGGCCACGTTAGAACTTCCTGCAGAAGAAAGCGGTACCATTACTTTAAAAGCCGAGGTTGGCGATGCCGTCGCCGTGGGAGAAGTAGTCTGTTTGATCGACACCGAGGGCAAAAAACCCGGCGAAGATTCGGATGGGGATAAAAAGGAGGCGGATAAAGAGGATGCGGATAAAGAGGATGCGGATAAGGCTTCCGGGAAAGACACTTCAAAAGAAAAATCCAAAGATAAGGACACGGAAACATCCTCTTCAGAAAAGGACTCCGAAGATAAGGACAAAGCGCCCCAACCCAAACAGGCGAAAGAAACCTACGCTTCGGGTGTAGCTTCGCCGGCGGCCAAAAAAATATTGTCGGAAAAAAATATGGATGGTTCATCCATTAAAGGAAGTGGCAAAGATGGCCGCATCACCAAAGACGATGCGGTAAATGCGCAACCGTCTATGGGCACCCCGACCGGGGGCAACCGCGGCGAGACCCGTTCAAAACTTTCGATGCTCCGCAGAAAAGTAGCGGAGCGGTTGGTAGCCGTCAAGAACGAAACCGCCATGTTGACCACGTTTAACGAAGTCAACATGTCAGCCATCTTCGAGCTTCGTGATACGTACAAAGAAGATTTTAAGGAAAAGCACGGCGTAGGCTTAGGCTTTATGTCCTTCTTCACGAAAGCTGTGGTTAGGGCACTTCAAGAATTTCCTTCCGTTAATTCGATGATCGATGGTAAGGAAATGATTTCCTATGATTTTTGCGATATCAGTATTGCCGTCTCAGGTCCGAAAGGCTTGATGGTCCCCGTCATCCGCAATGCCGAGAACCTGACTTTTAGAGGTGTCGAGGCCGAGGTAAAACGCTTGGCCATCCGCGCCCGTGAAGGCGAAATAACGGTCGATGAAATGACCGGCGGAACCTTCACCATAACCAACGGGGGCGTATTCGGCTCGATGTTGTCGACCCCGATCATCAATCCCCCGCAAAGTGCCATTTTAGGCATGCACAATATCGTAGAGCGGCCTATTGCCATTGACGGGGCCATAGCCGTAGCCCCTATAATGTATGTGGCGGTATCGTATGACCACCGCATCATCGACGGTAAGGAATCCGTCGGATTTTTGGTTGCCATCAAAGAAGCTTTGGAAAATCCCGAAGAACTGCTGATGGACGGCGATGTAAAGAAGGCGTTGGAGATGTAGGATAGCTATTTTAGATAGACACAATTTTTCCCATAATCGATAACCGCCCGAGCCTTGATAAGCACATCGGCCCCGACAATGCCATCTACGGGCAGGGCCTTGTGGGAGGTCAGCGCTTCGTTGACGTGAACCAGGTCGAACAATACGATTCGCAGTTTCTTTTTCTTCCATTTGCCGATTTCTATGCGGTTTTTGGTCGAAATCAGGGTTTCCATATTGGTAGCTCCTGCGCCCGCTGCCTTTATTTCGGATTCTTCCGAAATTAATTTGAAAAATTCGATTTTATCAAAGCTAACGCAGGTGTTCGAGGCGCCGGTATCCAAAATAAACCGGCCCTTCACCCCATTGATTTTTGCCATAATCGCAAAATGGTTGGTCTCGGTCAATTGCATTGGTATTTTAACGTACTTCTTCTTTTTCAAGAATTTTTTGAGGGATTTCATTCAGGGGATGTTATTTTGAATTATAGAATAAACAAAGATAAGTCTATTTTTGTAGCATGATATTGACAGATACCCACACCCACTTGTACAGTGAAGCATTCGACAAAGACAGGTCGCAGGTCATTAAAAACGCCATGGATCAGGGCATAGAACGTTTTTTTATTCCCGCTATAGATTCCACTTACACCGAGGCTATGTTTGATTTGAGGGATGCCCATCCCAAAAATATATTTTTGATGATGGGGCTGCATCCTACCCATGTCAAGGAAAATTTTAAGGATGAGTTGTGGCATGTCGAAGAAATGCTCTCGGAGCATAAATTCTACGCCGTTGGGGAAATCGGAATCGATCTGTATTGGGACAAAACATTTTTGGAACAGCAACGGGAAGCTTTCCGCTTTCAGATCCAACTCGCAAAAAAGCACAAACTTCCCATCGTTATCCACTGCCGGGATGCTTTCGATGAAATCTTTGAAGTACTCGAAAGCGAAAGGGGCGATGATCTTTTCGGGATTTTCCATTGCTTTACGGGAACCATGGAACAGGCGCAAAAGGCAATATCCTACACTATGAAATTGGGTATCGGCGGGGTCGTCACTTTCAAAAACGGAAAAATCGACACTTTTCTTAAGGAAATCCCACTAAAACATATCGTGCTGGAAACCGATTCCCCCTATATGGCCCCGGCACGGTACCGCGGGAAACGAAACGAAAGTACCTACCTTATTACGATATTGGAAAAACTTTCGGGAATCTATGGTCTATCCAAAGAAAAAATCGCCGAGGTCACGACGGGAAACTCGAAGGAAGTATTCGGGATTTGAACCGCGATCCGTTTTGGACTTGAACTTGACATTTGAACTTGCGCTTGACACGTGAACTTTACATCCCATCATGACCAACATCCTATTAATATACACCGGCGGCACCATAGGTATGGTCAAGGAATATGGTACGGGCATTTTAAAGGCTTTCAATTTTAAGAAGTTGCTCAAGCACATACCTGAACTCCAGCAATTGGACTGCCATATAGCTTCGGTCTCTTTCGAACATCCCATCGATTCATCGAACATGAATCCCTCGCATTGGGTCGAAATTGCCATCCTTATTGAACAACACTACGAAAGCCATGACGGTTTTGTCGTGTTGCACGGTAGCGATACGATGAGCTATACCGCCTCGGCATTGAGTTTTATGCTCGAGAATTTGGCCAAGCCGGTAATCTTTACCGGAAGTCAGTTGCCTATTGGCGACCTGCGCACGGATGCGAAGGAGAACCTGATTACCTCGATACAGATAGCCGCCCTACAAGCCAAGGGAAAACCTGTGGTTCGGGAAGTGGGCCTTTATTTTGAGTACAAACTTTATCGGGGCAACCGAACGACCAAGATCAACGCCGAGCATTTTCAGGCATTTGCATCATTGAACTATCCCCGGTTGATCGAGTCGGGTGTTTATCTTACGGTATTCAATGAATATCTGTTGCCTGTAAATCCAAGGAAAAAATTCAAGGTGCATAAAAAAATGGATAGGAACGTGGCCATACTAAAACTTTTTCCAGGTCTGGATGCTCGCGTAGTTGAAAGCATCTTAAGTATTCCGCAACTCAAAGGCTTGATATTGGAAACCTATGGGGCCGGAAATGCACCGAACGAACCTTGGCTGGTCGAAAAAATTAAAAAAGCGATGGCTTCGGGGATACATATCGTGAACGTGACCCAATGCTCGGGCGGAAGTGTCCAGATGGGCCAGTACGAGACCAGTGAACATCTTAAGAAATTGCAAGTTATTAATGGTAAGGATATTACGACAGAGGCGGCCGTAACAAAGCTGATGTACTTATTGGGTAGCGATATTAGCGAAAAATTGTTCAAGACGGTTTTTGAAACCCCCTTGCGCGGGGAGATGGAATAAATACCGGATTAAATTTTATCAACTGACATTTTTTTTGTTATTTGCCCAACCCTTAGCCGTAGCTTTGGTGACGATGGATAGAGAGGTGGCCGAGTGGTCGAAGGCGCACGCTTGGAAAGCGTGTAAACGGCAACGTTTCGAGGGTTCGAATCCCTTCCTCTCTGCGAAAACAAAAAGATTTTGGGATAGAAATTAGTTTATTCTGAAATTCTTCGTAGTTTAGTTCGATATGTTGAGGTATAGTTTGGTAGGCACCGTTTGAAAACGAATCCGCGAAAGTAGATCGTTTTTATTTCGGTCCGTCTTCAAGAACATGGACCACCGCTTTCCTTCGACATCGAAGTTTTCCTTTGTTTATTGTGATTTTTTTTTATCTTTAACCCAATTAAATAACTAATTTAAGTTTGAAAAAAATGAAAAAATTATTCTCTATCCTAGCCGCGGGCGGTCTGTTTGTATTGAGCACGAACACTGTAAATGCAATGGCGACTACCGCAACCATGCTTCAAGATGCCGCTCCGGCAGAAGCTGAAAAAGGTTTTACCCAAGTCCTAAAGGAAATGTTCATTCAAGGTGGTGCAGGCTTCATGGGCATCGTTCTACTATGTTTGATACTCGGTTTGGCCGTTGCCATCGAGCGTATCATTTATTTGAACATGGCCACTACCAATACGGCAAAGCTCAAGCAGCAGGTCGAGGATGCATTGGCGTCCGGAGGTGTTGAGGCGGCCAAAGAAGTGTGTAGAAACACCAAAGGTCCCGTTGCCTCCATTTACTATCAGGGATTGGACAGGGCTGGCGAGGGTATTGATAATGCCGAGAAGGCGGTCGTGGCTTACGGCGGTGTACAAATGGGGCAGTTGGAAAAGAATGTATCCTGGTTGTCCCTGTTTATCGCTATTGCGCCCATGCTTGGGTTCATGGGTACGGTAATCGGTATGATTCAGGCTTTCCAAAAGATTAGCGCGGTAGGTAACTTGAGTGCATCGTTGATTGCAGGTGATATCCAGGTGGCGTTATTGACCACGGTATTCGGTCTGATTACGGCGATTATACTTCAAATTTTCTACAACTATATCATCGCTAAGATCGATAGTATTGTTAACGATATGGAAGATTCTTCCATCGTACTGATCGATATGTTGGTGGATCATAGAAAGGATGTTGTTGTTGTAAAGTAAACCCATAAATAGAACGGAACCATGAATAAAATTGTAAAAATTATTTTAATAGTTGTAGGTCTGGCCGGCGCCGCCCTGTGGTTTATGCTGCCGGAAAGGGACGCTCCCGTGGGTGAAGCGACACAGAATGCCGCACTCAATGCCATGTTCTGGATTACCTATATTCTGTTGGGTGTCGCAGCCATTGTTAGTCTCGTATTTTCACTGATCCATTTATTTTCCAACCCGGCGAGTATCAAAAAGACTATTTTCGTCGTTGTTGGATTTCTCTTGGTTGTGGCAATAGCCTATGTATTGGCCGATGGAACCGATGTAAGCATACCTGAAATGGCTGACCGGGGTATCGAGACTTCCGAAACCATTATTAAAAGAATTGGCACCGGTATCAATGTATTTTTCATTCTTACTATAATCGCCGTCGGGGCGATGATTTGGGGCGGCGTTAGAAAAGCGACGAAATAATTAATTAAATATTAGAAATTATGGCTAGAAGAGGAGCACCGGCTGAGGTAAATGCAGGCTCAATGGCCGACATTGCGTTCTTACTGTTGATATTTTTCCTGGTCACCACGACCATTGAAACAGATGCAGGTCTAGATCGTATGTTGCCGCCGATTGAACCGCCTACGGAAACGCCGCCGATTATTAAAGAGAAGAATATCTTTACGGTGAATATAAACCGAAATGGACAGTTGCTTGTCGAGGAGGAAATTACCGATATAAGAAAGCTGCGTGAAAAGGCTATTGCCTTTTTGGATAATGGTGCCGCACCTTCCGGGTCTCCCGATTATTGTAGCTATTGCAAGGGTAAACGTCTTGGAGATTCTTCGGATAATCCGGCAAAAGCCATTATATCCTTGAAAAACGATAGGGAAACGAAGTATAGTACCTATATCACCGTCCAGAATGAGTTGGTAGGCGCGTACAACGATCTTCGAAACCGAGAGGCGCAACGATTGTTTGGAAGGGACTTTACAGCGATGGAAGCCGAGTATCTTGATCCCGAAACTTCCTCGGATGTCCAGGATGAATTGAAGGAGAAGGTGAAACGTATCCAAGAACTGTTTCCACAGAAATTGTCAGAGGCAGAGACCGATACAACGAATTAATCAAAGGTTAAATCATTACGATATGTCAAAGTTTGCAAAGAAAAAAGATTCCGGTCTGCCAGCGGTGAACACGGCTTCGCTGCCTGATATCGTTTTTATGTTGTTGTTCTTTTTTATGACGGTGACCGTTATGAAAGACAATACCTTGAAAGTTGAGAATACCTTGCCAAACGCTAGCGAGACTAAGAAGTTGGAGAAAAAAGATAGGGTAATCTACATTTACGTGGGTGAGCCTACTTCGCAATACACAAGCAAGTTCGGTAAAGAGGCTCGAATTCAACTGAACGATAAGTTTTCATCCCCTGCCGATGTTGGGGGCTACATTTTGGAAGAAAGGGCGAAAAAGTCTCAAGAACTTCAAAATGTACTTACCATTGCGCTTAAAGTGGACAAGCAGGCGAACATGGGGTTGATTTCAGATATAAAACAAGAATTGCGCAAGGTAAACGCCCTAAAGGTCAATTATACTACTTATGAAGGTGACGCATTCAATAATTTGCAATAGCATCATCGTCAAAACGTAAAGAAAAGACGCTTCAAACTAATGGTTTGAAGCGTTTTTTTTATTGGAATACTTATATGCTAGCGAAACAGTTTTTTTTTGGTGCACTTTTCCTATCGGCCCTGATGGGGTATTGTCAAGTCTATCCAGATTCTACCTTGAGGGATGGCAAGTACCTAGAAGACCAATTTTATATTGGCCTTACCTATAATTTTTTAGTTGATATGCCCGAAAATGTCAACCAGCGTAATCTATCCTATGGCCTTCAGGCAGGTATAATCAAAGATATTCCTATAAACAGAAGTCGTACGACAGCTTTTGGAATCGGTTTGGGTTATGGGGTCTATTCCTATTATTCAAACCTTCGCGCCATAGAAATACCTACCGGTGTTGAATATACTATTATAGCGGATAGCGATAGTTTAAAGAGAAGCAAAATCGAGACCCATATGCTCGAAATTCCATTGGAATTTCGTTGGCGGAACTCCAACGCCAATGATTATAAATTCTGGCGTATCTATGCGGGGGTCAAACTAGGGTACGTGGTCGG
>NZ_JBGTHY010000484.1:0-3031 GCF_041745955.1 Pricia sp. | reverse complement strand
ATTAGTTATAAGATTAATAAGTACCTGCATTAAAACTGCCTTATTGGCTATTAGTTCAACATTATCCTTTGCATTGCTAAGAATAGTACAATTATCTGTTTCCGTAATTTTACTTACCTCAAGAATCAATGATTCGAAATCTATCTGCTCTTGCTTACAATTAAGCAAATCATCACTTAAATAAAATTCCAAAATACCATCGATATAGTTCTTTAGGGAGTTTGAGGATGTTTTCAAATGTGCCAGGCACTGTAATGATTCTTTGTCAAGTGTATCCTGGTTTTCGAATTCCAAGAGATCGGTCAACGAACTAATATTGGCCAATGGGGATTTTAGATCATGGGATACGATACCGGCGAATTTCTTTAGGTCTTCATTTTTTAGTTTTAGCTTCTCCTGAAATTGTAATAATTTGAAATTTTGATAGCGTAGCTCAAAGAGTTGTACCACTTGTCTTGACATCGAAGTAAGTGCCTCGAGTTGTTTTTCCGTCAGGTTTCTTGGCTTCTGGTCAAAGACACATAGTGTTCCTAATTTAAATCCATCGGAGTCTATTAAAGGTGCTCCCGCAAAGAATACCGCATTATGGTCCGTGACCAAAGGATTGTCAAAAAAGCGATCATCTACTCTGGCGTCTTCTATAATTGTAACCGGATCCTCGGAATTTATGGCATGGCCACAAAAAGAAATTTCCCTCGGCGATTCATTAAAAGGTATACCGTGGTGCGACTTCAAGAAGTTCCTTTCCTTATCCAAGAGCGTTATCAATGAAACAGGGGCGTCACAGATGTAAGACATCAACGAAGTTATGTCGTCATATTGATTTTCTGGCAAAGTATCGAGCAACCGATATTTTTCGACTGCGGCTTGTCTTTTCTTCTCGTTAGGGGGAAATGCTGGCGATTTCATTGAGATGTATTATAATTGTTTACCCTTTTGAATCCTTAAAGGTACTGTATTTAACAGGGGTGTCCATACAAAGTGTAATTTTACAATATCATTATTTCCAATATTGATAGCGTAATATGCCATTATTACTGTATCTTATTATCTAGAAACCCTTATCTTAAATACTAATAAGTGACAATTTTCATTTATCCAAATTAGATTGTAGTGTTAATTTTTTTTTCATTTTCTAATCTTTAATTTCAGCCCATTTTGAGTAAAAATATACTTATTATAGATGACGACATAGTTTCCCAATTTGCGTTAAGATATACGATACAACAAGCTAATATTGACTGCGAGATATTGGTTTGTGATGGAGCTCAAGAAGGTTTGGGTATATTATCCAATCTCCATAAAGCAGGGAAAGACCTTCCGGACTTTATTTTTCTTGATTTGGATATGCCCGATCTGGACGGTTGGGATTTTCTTGATCGATACCGTAATATTAACGGTACAGCCAAAAGGCCAAAAATTTTTATTCTATCCGCATTTACCAGCTCACTTGATCGGGAAAGGGCAAAGGAACATTCGATGGTGGAGGGATTTTTCGATAAGCCCCTGTCCAGAAACAGTGTTAGCCGAATTTTAAAGTCTAGGCCCGATTAATTCAATTTTTCACGGTTTTAAGTGTGCGTTTGAATTCAACACGTGGTAATTCAGCCGTTGTGTACTTAATCTTTAATTTGTAGACGGACCAAAACTATTCCTGGAAATATTGATTTGGTAGGAAAACGTCAAGGATTGTCATAAAGATTAATCGGTACTGCGAGAACAAAAGAAACAAGCCAATATAGACCTCCTTCAGAAGACCCTTATTTACTATTTGTCCGAAGCTTGACTGTACCCTGACACTTCCCGTTCCGCCCCATCCACAATCAAAAAATCCGGTTCTGCCAGCCTACCGTAACTTTACCGATAAACCCACAGACAGAGGCAAAGCATTTCAGGAAAACTTTAGGCGTGTTCTAAAGTTGAAGTAAAGGATAAGATAGGCATTATTGCTAGGTAAACTGCAAAGGTTACCTAGCCGACTGAACAATTACTAGGTTTCTAATAAATCAATCGAAAAATATCTGGGCCAAGTACAAAGTCATATGGCCTTGGTTGATTCGGATATCATTGTTGAAAAGCTCAAAGGTAGCATTGAACTGGACGATGTAGTTTACTTTTTCCATGTTTCCATACCCGGACCCATGGATTCAGCAGGCGAGATTCCGTTATCCTCGAAAAAGTGGAGCATCAATAGTAAAGTCATCGATTGGGATTTTGACATTTTCTTGCAGAATTTCCAAATCGTACAGCCACGGAAGTCTTGATTCCCAGCATCTCGAACCGCTCTTTTTCATATCCCTTTTCCATTTTTTCTGAAATTTTTATTCGGTTTTGTTGGGCCCAGCCCATTTTTTCCGAAAATCAGGGCATTAAACGAGAATCCGAAAAATGAGTAACCCTCCAAAAGCCCTGTATTCACTGGGGATGGAGAAAAGTGTAATAACCGTACCAGGCGCTAGCCCGTTACCCTCTTGCTACTCCATCCCTTCATTTCATTTTCGGGATTTCCGTACTTTTCAACTAAAGCTAAAAAACCAATTGAATAATACCGTTCAATCAATTTTTTTAAGAGACATTTCATATACTTTTTGATGAATTCTCAACAATGAAAAGAAAACGAAAGTATTTCTGCAGTCCCCTTGATGAAGTAGCACAATATCGAAGCCAATATTCTTTGGTTTTGGTTGGTGTCAATTGGTTGCCATAACCCTCGCTGTTACCTTTTCTGTAACCATACCTAAAATTTAGATCGAGTAAGGACTTATAAAAATGACCTGGCGAATGGTTATGCAGTCCGTCTCGGGCTAAATTTTAAAACTTTGTGTAAGAAAGGAGATAGCTAGGCTGGTGGTTGGCGAAAAAATACTAGAATTTTATTTGGGAATGGAGTGTTTCTTTCCGGCGTACCGGAAGGAATAAGCGATATGGAAAAGTCAAAATTGAGGATTGTGTTCAAGATATAGGCTAATAAACTTAATTCGCCTGCAATGTGGCTTTTTCAGCGAAATGAAAGGGAATGTACTGAAGGTAA
>NZ_JBGTHY010000483.1:0-3192 GCF_041745955.1 Pricia sp. | reverse complement strand
AGCTACGGAACGGCCATGCGCATACATGATGGGTATCTCTATTTTAGTTCCGTAACCCGTATATTTCGTCAAAAATTGACCGATGAGTTAGTGCCGGACTCCGAAATGGAGCTGATCTTGACCGATACCCAGCCACCGATGCAACACGACACCAAACCGATAGCGTTCGATAAAAAGGGAAATCTATACACGCCCTTCGGGGCACCTTCCGATGCCTGTCAAGAAGATGACAGGGTCTTTATGTCCCCCGGCATGTATCCTTGTCCCATCCTCGAGCACAGGGCGGGCGTCTGGAAGTTCGATGCCAATAAAAAAGGGCAGTTTCAGAAAGATGGCCAGAAATTTGCCACGGGCCTTCGAAGTGTCGTAGCCTTGGAATGGAACGATCAGGATGATAATTTGTTTACCCTTGCCCATGGCAGGGATCATCTCTACAATACCTGGCCGGAAACATTTACGGTGTGGGAAGGGTCCGTATTGCCTTCCGAAGTTTTTTTAAAGCTCAAGGATGGTTCCGATGCGGGCTGGCCCTACCACTATTACAATCAGATAAAGGAAGATTATTTTCTTAATCCCGAGTACGGCGGTGACGGTAAAAAACAAGGTGAAAACTTAGATTCATTGGTGAAACCGCTGGTCGGGTTTCCAGGGCATTTTGCGCCAAATGATCTTTTGTTCTATTCGGGAGATCAGTTCCCGGTACGCTATAAAAATGGTGCTTTTATGGCCTTTCACGGCTCCACGAGCAGTGCTCCATATCCGCAAACGGGCTATTTTATTGGCTTCGTGCCTATGGAAAAAGGAATGCCTTCAGGACCTTGGGAAGTATTTGCAGATGGTTTTGCCGGAGTCGATACCATAATCAACACCAGTGATGCCAAATATCGGCCGATGGGCCTTGCCATGGGTCCGGATGGCTCGATATACGTATCCGATTCGGAAAAGGGAAAGATATGGCGCGTACTATATAAAGGGGATGCCAAAAAGTTCGGCGCAGCACAATTGGCGAAAATGGAAGAACGAAAAAAACAGTCCCCGAATATAAAAACGCCCGATGAGGTTAAGGATATCGTGGCCACCGAAGAAAACGGATTTTTCCCAAAACAGGGAAATATGGCGGAAGGTGCGAGACTGTATAACACCTATTGCGCACTATGCCATCAAACGAACGGGCGGGGCAACGACCGCTTTCCACCTTTGAACTATTCGGATTGGGTCAATGGCGACAAGGAGCGATTGATCGATGTCGTACTGAACGGACTTGCAGGCGAAATCAGGGTACATGACAGGTCGTACAACAATGTGATGCCCAAGCAAGACCATCTTAAGGACGAAGACATTGCGCTGATCCTAACGTACATCCGACAGAATTTTGGCAATCGTTCGAATGGTATAGACCCCGAAGAAGTGGCCAAAGTTAGGAAAGCGACCGGTAATTCCAAGTGATCTTGATTCAAGATACCCGAACAAAAAAATAGCAACCGATGAAAACCGAAAGAAGATCCGCAATCAAAAAGATATTGGCCTCGACCACCGCTTTGGTAGGATTTGGTCCTATCGCCGTGGCGAAAACTAAAAAAACAGAAGAAAAACCGATTCCTTCCCGACCAAAAGTTGACTATTTTGAGGAATTGGGCGTCACCCGTGTAATCAACGCAGCCGCGACTATGACGTTTTTGTCCGGATCTTTGATGATGCCCGAGACAATGGAGGCTATTAATGCAACGGCGCACGACTTTGCCGATATGCACGAACTACAGGACAAGGTCGGAGCCAAGATCGCCGAAATGCTGCATTGCGAGGCCGCTATGGTCACCTCTGGGGCCGCCTGTGCACTGGTATTGGGTACGGCGGGCGTCATTACCGGTACCGATGCCGATAAGCGGAAACAATTGCCAAACCTTCCCGGCCCGCGCCCGGAGGTCATTATGCAAAAAAGCCATCGCTACGTTTTCGATCAGGCCATAACTACTACGGGTGCCAAGATAATCGAGGTAGAAAACCCAAAGGAAATGGAGCAGGCCATCAACAAGAATACGGTAATGGCCCTTTTCTTTAATGCCGCCGTATCCTGGTATGGCATAGAAGATACCATAGACCACGAAGCGTTCGTTGCCATTTGTAAGCGGCATAATATCCCTTCCTTTATAGATGCCGCAGCGGATGTTCCTCCGGTGGAAAACCTCTTCAAATATCAAAAAATGGGCTTTGACCTCGTTACTTTCTCCGGGGGCAAGATGATCCGGGGGCCCCAGAGTGCGGGATTACTTTTCGGCAGAAAAGACCTGATTGAGGCCGCCAAGCTGCACTGCAGCCCCCATGAGGCTCCTATAGGCCGCCCAATGAAAGTGAACAAGGAAGAAATGTTCGGTATGTACGCCGCACTCAAATCCTATTTGGAACGCGATCATAAAAAAGAATGGCAGGATTGGCTCGATCGCGCCGACCAGATCCTATCACGTTTAAAGACGGTTCCGAGCGTAATGGGCGAGACGAATGTACCCAAGGGACCGGCCAATGTCGTTCCCAGCCTACATGTAACCTGGGATCAAAAACAGGTAAAGATAACCCCGAAGGAAGTCTATGAGGCCTTAAAAAGTGGAACGCCCAGTATCGTTTGCAGTATAGGGCAAAATAATGGTGAGGAACTGTTGAGCGTCGGTGTCATATTGCTGAGACCGGAACAGGTGACCATTGTAGCCGATCGTATCAAGGCGATTTTACAGGAAGCGGTCTGATAAAATATACCTGTACTTCCCATTTTTTTTTGGGAGGGATAGTATAGCGTTTGATGTTAGAAAAAGTCCACCCATTAAGCGTTGCACGGATCTTGTTTACGTGATCGGGGCAACGACTTTTTCGGCTTTTGAGTCCGAATTTCAAAAACTGGTATCAAAGCGGATAGTTATAACCTAAAATTCAATACTCAAAATCATGAAAAGTTATTGCCTATTTGTTCTGATCGTATCATTTTTCGGAAACCAGGTTGCGGCACAAGAATTTAACATCGTTATCAAGGGAGGTCATGTGATCGATGCCAAAAACAATATTGATGCCGTAATGGACGTGGCCATCAAGGACGGCAAGATTGCCGAAGTGGCAAAGAACATCGATGCAAAAAAGGCCGTTCAAATGGTCGATGCCAAGGGATTATATGTGACTCCCGGCCTTATCGATATCCACGGCCATGTT
>NZ_JBGTHY010000482.1:0-22173 GCF_041745955.1 Pricia sp. | reverse complement strand
ATTCAGCCGATTGAAATAATTAAGTTCGCACAGGTGGCCAACGGTATATTATTGCCTGTCATCGCCACATTTCTGTTATGGGCGGTCAACCGGCCTTTGGTAATGGGGAAGCATAAAAATAATAGGATGCAAAATATATTCGGATTTCTCATTGTTGCCCTTGCCCTGGTTCTGGGAGCGAAAAGTATTCTTGCGGTTTTTGGATTGTTTTAAATTGTAGACCTTAAACATTAAACATCAAACGTCGGAGTAGGCTCCCGCGCAGCCTTAACCGAAACAGTAGTTACTGTCTTTGTTGACGTTATTAGATTGGGTTCTTTGGTAACTCACCTTGCTTAAAATTAGAAATTTACCGCCCTATCCATCAAATTCCACAACTCGGTATTTCTTTTTGTTCGTTGTTCATCATCTGATCGATTTTTGGCACATCAAAAAAATGAACCATCATGAAAAGCAAACCCATTTTTAGAAACCTATCCATAATAATCCTTCTTCTTCTAACCCAATTTGCCGTCTGCCAATCCGCCGTTTCCGGCACGGTCAACGACATATCGGGAATCCCGATTTCCGGGGCGAACGTCTATCTCGAAGGTACGTATGACGGTGCTTCGACCGATGAAAACGGGGCGTTTCGTTTTGAGACCTCCAAAACGGGCACCCAGACCTTGGTCATTTCCATGTTGGGCTATGAGCCGCAGTATGAAACGGGCGATGTGGCCTATTTTAACGGACTGGATATCAAAATGGTAGAGGCCATCAACGCACTGACCGGCGTGACCCTGACCGCCGGAACTTTCGAGGCGGGGGACAATTCAAAGGTTTCCGTACTCAAGCCCTTGGATATCGTGACCACAGCCGGTGCCGTTGGCGATATTGCGGCCGCATTGCAGACCCTGCCCGGCACCTCGACCGTCAGCGAAGACGGGCGCCTCTTCGTAAGAGGGGGCGATGCAGGCGAGACCCAGGTTTTTATCGACGGACTCCGTGTATTCCAGCCCTTCAATGCTACAGCCAACAATACGCCGACCCGGGGGCGATTCTCCCCCTTCCTCTTCAAGGGCATTACCTTCAGCACCGGTGGCTATTCCGCGGAATATGGGCAGGCCCTCTCCAGTGTTCTGTTGCTGAACACCACCGATGTTCCCGATCAAGAAAAGACCGACATTTCGATCATGTCCCTCGGTGGCGGGGTAGACCATACCGAAATCTGGGGCGATCGTTCTTTGAGCTTCAATACGCAGTATATCAATCTGGCGCCCTACGAAGCCCTTCTTCCCTCGGACCAAGGGGTACGCTGGAAGAGTCCCTATGAATCCATTTCCGGGGAGGCCGTTTTTCGTAGCAAAGGAGAGAAAAGTTTGTTCAAGCTATATACGGCCTTTAACAATGCCGATCTGGATATCGAGCAAGAGGATATCAATTTCGAGGATTTTACCCGTTTCCGCCTGACCAACCAAAATCTATACGTCAACACTTCCTATAAACATTTTTTCGCCAAGGAATGGACGCTGAACACCGGGGCCAGTGTTTCTAGGGATGCCAACGATATCGCGATTATAGAGGATGCTATCGACACAAGGGAAACGGCCTCGCACCTCAAGCTCAAATTAAATAAAAACTTTAGCAGCCGTTTCAACCTTTCACTGGGAGGCGAGTATTTCATCACCGATTACGTAGAGCGTTTCGAAGCGCCGGATGGCATTGCCTTCGATTCCGGGTATGACGACCAACTGTGGGCCGGTTTTATCGAGAGCGATATCTTTTTCAGCAATAGACTGGCCCTAAAGCTAGGGGCAAGAGGTGAGTATAGCGGTCTGATCGAAGATTTCACCCTATCGCCCCGGCTTTCGTTGGCCTACAAATCCAGTGAAAAAGGCCAATTCTCTTTGGCTTACGGGGACTTTTACCAGAATCCCGGTTCGGAGACGCTGCGGTACGACGGTTCGCTAAATTTTGAGAAAGCATCCCATTATATCCTGAACTATCAGTTTTTGGCCGAGGGAAAGACCTTTCGGGCCGAAGCTTACTATAAGGATTACGATGGACTGGTCAAATACAACACCGAAATGCCCCGGTTCGATTCCGATTTCAACAATTCGGGAAACGGATACGCATCGGGACTCGATATTTTCTGGAGGGACAACAAGAGTATCGAAAACCTAGAGTATTGGATGTCCTATGGCTATCTAGATACCGAAAGAAATTACAGGGATTTTAGGGAGCGGGCCAGACCTAACTTTGCACCAAAACACAATCTTTCGGTTGTGACCAAATACTGGATCGAAAAATGGCGCTCGCAGGTAGGCCTGTCGTATACCTATGCGTCCGGAAGGCCCTACGATAACCCCAACACCCCGGAATTTTTGGCAGGGCGCGCCAAGCCCTATAAAAGCCTGAGCTTCAACTGGGCTTATCTCATCGATCAGCAGAAAATCCTATATTTCTCCGTCAACAACGTGTTGGGCTTTGATAATATCAATAATTATCAATACGCCAATACACCCGGCACGGATGGAGTTTTCGGACGAAGGGCGATCCGTCCCGCGGCGGACAGTTTCTTTTTCGTAGGCTTTTTCTGGACCATCAGTAAGGACAATAAAAGCAATCAGCTGGACAATTTATAGGATTTAGAGCGTTAACGGATAGCCTTGTCCCGTAAAAGGAAAACCCTATCCCCAATTCATCCCCAAAAATTTACACTTCGGTAAACCATTTTCGCGTAAGCAAGCAAATAGTATCATTTTTGAACCATAAAATAAGAATATAAACTAAAAAACGAATCCTCATGAAAAATCTAATAATCATCATCCTTTTAGCAACAACGTTTTCGATCAGTGCCCAAGACAAATACACCGACGGCATGCAAAAGGCCATGCAACTTTGGCAAGAACAAAAGACAACGCCGGCCTCCAATCAATTCGAGCGCATCGCCATGGCCGAAGACGACAATTGGTTGCCTTATTATTATGTGGCCCTGGTGAACACGACGGCATCCTTTGGGGAGAAGGATAAAAAAATCATTACCCAACAGCTGGGAAAGGCGAAGGAGTTCAACGATATCGCCAAAAACCTGTCCCCCGACAACCCCGAGCTGCTGGTCATGGAGGCGATGATCAATACCGCTTGGATCGCCTTCGACGGTGCCACCTACGGCATGACACTTTCCGGAAAGAACGCTCAACTGTATCAACAGGCACTGCAGCTTGCCCCCGAAAACCCCCGGGTGGTTTTTTCCAAAGCGGAATGGGATATGGGCTCCGCGCAGTATTTCGGAAAAGATACCGCCCCCTATTGCAAAGATGTGGAGCGGGCTTTGGAACTTTTCGAAACTTTTGAGAATGACATCCCTTTTTACCCAAACTGGGGAAAGGATAGGGCGGAAGCGACAGCGAAACAGTGCAAAGGCGAATAAAAGGTCCACGTTGCTACTTTTTGCTACCTTTAATTCAAAGTTGGGTGCTGAACTCCATAGAATTAAGTAATTGACTGTTTGAAATTCGGGGTAAGCCCTAAAATGGACAGTTTTCATAACAGTCCCCAAGATATTTTTAAAATTCAGAGGGTTAGATAGATAACATATGCAAGTTTTTCTAAGGGAAATTTTTAAAGGAGCCATAGTTGGAACCTCCATCTTTGTCGTGTTGCTGATTATTGGCTACTTCAGTGGGGAATTCGATAACGGCCTTAACTATGACGAATTATGGAAAGAGTATTATCTCAACCTCATGTATTCGGTCATTATATATATGGCAAATGCCTATCTCTTCATTTACCTTTTGAAAGAATTCGACAAAAAACTATTTGGCCCGAAAAGCTTTCCGATTTCCCTTATCGGTACCGTGACCGTTTCCTTGGCGGCCTTGTTTTTCAGTCGTTTTATACATCGAACCGTTTTAGAGGGCATGCCGGTAAAGGAGTTTTGGGCCAAAGAAAGTTTGGGGTATTACTGGGTATCCATGGTCATAACTCTCGTGGTCTCGGTCATTTTCTACGTCTTTTTCTACTACAAATACCGTCAGGAATCCAAGTTTAAAGAACAAAAGATCATCGCGGGTACCGCATCCGCCAAATTCGATGCCCTTAAAAACCAGCTGGACCCCCATTTTCTTTTCAACAGCCTGAACGTGCTGACCAGCTTGATCGAGGAGAATCCGCAGCAGGCGCAAAAATTTACCACCTCGCTATCCAAAGTGTACCGGTATGTACTGGAACAGAAGAACAAGGATCTGGTTAGCGTTGACGAAGAGCTGCAATTTGCGAAAACCTATATAGAGCTTTTGAAAATGCGCTTCGAAGGTAGTATCGTTTTTGATATTCCCGATGCCAGTCAAGATCCCGAGGCCAAGATTGTGCCGCTATCCCTACAGCTCTTATTGGAAAATGCGGTTAAACACAATATAGTGACCGCCTCGAAACCCCTACATATACGAGTTTTTGAGGAGGATGGCGGTTTGGTGGTATACAACAACCTACAAGAAAAACAAACCGTCAAAAAAAGTAGTGGGGTAGGCCTGCGCAACATTCAGCAGCGCTATGGCATCCTTACCGACAAAACAGTGGAAATCGAGAAAAAGGATTCCGATTTTCGCGTACGCTTGCCCATACTTTCAAAAAGGGTGTCCGTCATGGAAACCCAAAAAGAGTATATTTCGGACAAGCGCTATGAAAAGGCCAAGGAAAGGGTAGAGACCGTCAAGGGGTTTTACGGCAACCTGATGGCCTACTGTATTGTAATCCCGTTCTTGTCCTTTTTGAATTACAAAACGGGAGGTTTTCCCTGGGTGCTGTTTCCCATATTGGGTTGGGGATTCGGTATAGCGATGCACGGCATGGAAGCCTTCGGTTACAATCCCATCTTGGGAAAACGCTGGGAAGAGAAAAAAATGCGGGAGTTTATGGAGGATGACCGGTTTTGAGTCCAGAGGAAAAGGGAGCGGACAATTCATCCCCAAAAACCGACACTTCGGAAAACAACTTTTACACCGATAGGATGTTTTTCTGAAATTTGGATAGATTAATTCAGTGAAATCAAAAATCATGGAAAACACACATAAAGAAAACAAGTACCTGCGCGCCAAGGAGCGAGTAGAAGAAACCAGAAAGTTTTACACCGGCCTGATGTCCTACGCAGTGGTCATTTCGTTACTTGCGGGACTGAACTATTACATCGACCAATGGGATTACCCCTGGTTTCTATGGGCCGCCTTCGGATGGGGGATCGGATTGGCCTTTCAGGCGGCAAAGGCCTTCAATCTAAATCCCTTTTTCGGACGCAGTTGGGAAGAGCGTAAAATCAAGGAATTTATGCAAGAGGACGAGCGCAAGGCGCGGTGGGAGTAAGGGCAGTGAACATAAAAAGTGAAAAGTAAATAGTAAATGGTTGTCAGTAAACAGGGAACAGTTTTTCTTTAACCATATAACTAAATATCATGGAAACAAATAAAAGAGACAAGCAATTAAAAGCCAGAAAAAGGGTCGAGGAGCTCAAGGATTTTTGCATTCACTTAACGGTATACGTATTGGTCAACCTTTTTATTATAATCACGACAGTTACCGCCCGCATGAACAACGGCGAGGATTTCGTTGAGGGGTTTTTCAATTTCGGCACTTTTGCAACCGCAATATTCTGGGGAATCGGCCTGGCATTTCATGCCGCAAATACCTTTGCTTATAACCCGTTCTTTAGCAAGGACTGGGAAGAGCGTCAGATTCAAAAGTATATGGAAGAAGATAGAAGGGAAGCGGAGAAGTTTGGAAAGCATTAGGCAGTAAACAGTAAAAAGTGAACAGTAATTTTGTAACATTCAATCGGCATTATGGTAAATAGTAGTCAAAGCAAAAGAAAATTTTCAAAATATTCGAAGGCCAAAAAGCAGGTAGAGGCCATTAAAGGATTTTACAATCATTTGACCACATATCTTTTGGTGAATGCGGGACTTTTTTTGCTTAACTCGAATATCTTGGATTTTTTTGAAAAAAATGGTGAAAACACCGTGAAATTCTTGGACTGGCTTCATTGGAATATCATTGCCACGCCTTTGATATGGGGTGTAGGCCTGCTGTTCCACGGACTTTACGTTTTTAAGTTCAAATCCATTCTCCTAAAAGATCTAAAGCCCAAAATACTAAAGGATTGGGAAGAAAAACAGATTCAAAAATTTATGGAGGAAGACCAAATGGATTCGGAAGGATATAGATAAAAAATTAGTGACAATTAGCGTCCTTTAAGAAGTTTATGAGTTTAAAAAAGTATAAGTTTAGCTGTTGAAGCTGGCTAAACCACCAACCAAACCATCCTATCAATCTAAAAATCCCATAATCCTGCTAAGACAGAAGAAGCCCAAACCATGACCACCATAATTATAGAAGACGAAAAACCCTCCGCCCGCCGCCTGTCACGACAATTGGCAAATCTGGGGGTTGAGGTAACCACCATGCTACACTCCGTTGAGGAATCCATCGAATGGTTTAAAAACAACGAACATCCCGACCTGATCTTTTTGGATATTCAGCTTTCAGACGGACTGTCCTTTGAAGTATTCGATGCCGTCGAAGTACATAGCGCCATTATCTTTACCACGGCCTACGACGAGTATGCGCTACAGGCCTTTAAACTGAACAGCATCGATTACCTGTTAAAACCTATCGATGACGAAGAATTGGAGGTAGCCGTAAAAAAATACCGTACTCTGAAGCCTTCGCGCCAAAAAATGGCGTTGGATTTCGAGGATATCAAAAAATTATTGATTAATCCACTGGAAAGGGAATACAAAAAACGCTTTACCGCCAAAGTAGGCCAGCACTTAAAAATTATAAACGCCGATGAGGTCGAGTGTTTTTATAGTGAAAACAAAGGCACCTATGCCGCAACTTCCGATGGAAGAAATTACCTGCTCGATACTACTTTAGAAAATCTGGAGGGCGAGCTTCAGCCTAAAACCTTCTTTCGGGTGAGCCGTAAATTCTATGTGAATATAAACCATATCAAAGACATCATTTCCTATACCAATTCACGATTACAGATCAAGCTAAACCGATTTTCTGAACAGGAAATCATCGTGAGTAGGGAGCGGGTTCAGGATTTTAAGTTATGGTTAGAGTAGCGGAGTATAAATTATTGATTATTAACTATTTTTGGGTAACTATAGATTTTTCTTATAACAAATATTTTGAAGGGTATTTCTTATTTTTCAATGCGATTTTCATCAAATGAAGAAGGTAATAATTTCGGGATCAACTTGATGAAAATAGGGAGCAGAACCGCTCCCCCTGGAAGTATAAAAATGGCTAATGAGGGTATACTTTTAAAAACATCCATCAGTTGGTTTTGCACCTTTTTCTTTTCTTCTACGGTGAGGTCTTTTACGGTAGATTTGGAAAGTAAGAATACCAGTTCCTTACTTTCTGAAAGTTCCTTTTGTAAGCGTTTGCTATTTCTTAGAATAAGTTTGTCCACCACTTTGGCCATACTATCGTAGAATTGTACTGCGGCATTGGTATCTTTCAAAAAGGGAATGACATCTGCATTCTTCCGGAAAAAAACCATGGTTTGTTTCATGGATATGGCGATATGTCCATCATCGAATCCAAGGCTTTTACCGAGCCCGAAAATAAATTCCGACTCCCTGTAATCCAGCGATTTATCCTCCCAGACGGTCATACAGGCGATATCGAGTAAATATTGGTTCTCGTAAACGCTGCGTTCGTCCCACAATTTTTCACGATAGGTTCCGTCATAGTTTTCCGCATCGCTATCGATAAAACTGAGCGATGCCGCAAACAGATCCGCCAGCCGTTCATCGCTTTTGCTCTTTTCTTTCGAACTCAATGCGTGATAGGTAATGTTGATGGACAGATATTCCAACGATTCCGCATGCTTTCGAATGTCTTCGGGATTGGAGAGATATCTTTTAAAAAGTAGTACATCGATACATAAAAGGGAATTTGTAATGATGCGGTTAAAGGTCTTGCTCAATACATTATCGGCCAGATATACCCGAGAATCTATCAGTTTTTCAAGCTGTGCGGATGTTTTACGACCGGTGAGTATTTTGTTGAGAAATGAACTATGGCTGACCTTAAGATCTTTGTAGAATTGAAAAACACGGGTTAGAAAATGCCCAAAATCAGGTTCTCTTGAGGTCAAGCTGAACGTAATGTAAAGCGAGTTCAGTAGATTTATTTTTGCTTTTTCGTCCTCCGAAAGGCTGTGTTCGGGCGCAATGAAATCGGGGATCGCCGTATTGATACCATAAATGAACCCCGTTTTTTTTAATGCTCCGTATAACGCGTCAAAATTTGCATATAGATCTACATCCCTTATAATCAAGGAGCCAAATTTATCGATCCAACCGGAAGCGGAGGGGTTCATGGGCTTGTAACTGAATTCGTAAAATTACCATAAAAAGGACAAAGAATTTCATGTAGCAAGTTAGTGGGGACTTTTATTTCAATGGAAAACTTTCGTTTTTTGGATAAGTCCTAATTATTTGGATAAGTCCTACTATTAAGGAGGGGAAACAGAAAACAAGTTTTCTAATTATTCGTCAAAGTTACAATGACAACCTTTAACGGCACTATTTTTATCGAAAAACAAGCTTCATGGGGTTATTAGATCATGATACATCGGAATGAGCTTGCGAATTTTGTAAGAAAAGTTCTATTTAACTTTATTTTAACAATTATTATAAAACCTTGGAACTTATATCTCGTTAGTAGTGATGAATAATAATCTTTAAAACTGTAAAAATGAACAAAACAAAACTTTTATTTGGGCTGGGAATCTTGGCCGTAGTGGGAATTGTCCTAGTGGCCGCGGATCACATCGATGCTCCAGGTACAACTAACAATACCGCTGACATCGCCGATTTTTACGGCTTCGAATCACCTTCCAACGAAGCCAACACTGTATTTATTGTAGACTTGCAGACAAACGTCATGCCTGATTTGGCGTACGGTACTTTTGACGAAGACGTATTGACCGAAATCAATATTGACACTACCGGTGATTTGATCGAGGATATGGTCATTCAGGCCTTGCCCCGCGGCGATACCATGTATTTTTTCGGCCCTGCCGTTCCGACCGCAACCGGACTTAATGGTGAAGTATTGGTAAATAATCCTCTAGGTAAGGTGGCTATTTCAGCTGCCGAGGCGGTCACAACGACTACAGATGACGGCGTTTCCCTTTTTGCAGGACCACGTCAAGATGCCTTCTTTTTTGACTTTGGGCAATTTAACAAGGTAATCGGTGGCGAGGCTCCTGAGGGTTTTTTAGCTGCTGATCAAGCGGTAGACACTTTCGATGGTTCGAATACCATGTCTCTTGTGGTCGAGATACCCAACGCAATGTTGGGTGAAGCGATGGGTACGAACGTAATAGGCGTGAATGTCTATAAGACATGGGTAACTACCAATAGAAAACAATAACAACAAATCTTTAAAATAGAAAATAATGAATTTACATACTTTAAAATATACACTCTTATCGTTTTGCGCCCTATCTCTGGTAGTTGCCTGTAGCGATGATGATAATGGACCTGCTATCGTTCAGATAACTTGTGACGACGGAATTATGAACGGTACCGAAACCGGAGTTGACTGTGGGGGTACTTGCGAACCTTGTGAGGAGCCTACAACACCTGTAGCCATTGATTTTACAGGGACTTTCGCCCAAGTTGATTATATGGGACGACCTGGTATCAATACGGTTTTGAGTCCTGATAGCGATACAAAGAATATGTTCAATCAAGCAATTCCCAACCAAATGGGAGCCATATATCAACCCATATTTGAAGCTCAATTGGAAGGTTTGCACGATGTATACGCCGGTTTATTAGGATTGAATGCGGAAGACGTAGATTATCAGCCTAACATTTTAGGTGACATACTCAACGGCGCTGATAATGATGGGACTATGAATAACCCCGTGAGCGCTACAGTGTTAACTACTGTACTGGCAAACGATGTACTCGAAATAGCTCCTGATGCGGCAACGACCTATTTCAACCCAGGTTCAGGTGCTCCGGATTTTACCGGTGCCATAGGTTTTACCGGAAGAACCCCACAAGATGACGTGATAGACGTATCCCTTATCCTTCTTTTTGGAGGTGCGGATGGGGCACGTTTCAACGGCCAAGAACTTGAAGGTGGTGGAAATCTGCCACGACTAGTATCCGATGGAGTAGCCCTTACGGCATCCCCATCTGACGAATTCCCATACTTGGGAGCTCCTGAATAAGACACCAGTCTATGAAAAAGGGAGTTATTGGGGGAGGATGGGTTTCCCGTCCTCCTTTTTTTATCCTATTTAATTATCGAATACGCCCGACCCTGCTTACAACACCAAAAGAATAGAAGAACTACGAAAATTCGGAAGATGAGATACATTACTACTTTTATATTGGTACTATTTTTATCGGCTTGCCAAACGGATAATGACGACCAAATAACAAATACAAAGGATTACGATAAATATCTGACCTCTAATCCCCCGAAAACCAGTTCAAAATACTTCGAACTTTGGAATTCAAAGATCAAGCCCGATAGCTCGCAACTGATGAGCTTTGGAATCGTCGGTGGGGAGTACAACCGCTACTTTCAGAACTCCGGTGATATCAAATACCTGAAAAAAGCAGAAAAAGCACTAAAAAAAGCTGCCGATATTGCCAATGTCGGCCGAGCGGGAATGTATAGGGCTTTGGCACGAAACTATATTTCTCAGCACCGGTTTAAGGAAGCCAGGCAATGGGCCGATTCGTCACGCGCCATAGGCAGCGGCCTCGACCAAACCCAAGGCTTGATGTTCGACGTGCACATGGAACTCGGTAATTATGATACGGCCGAAAAGTATCTTGACAGCCTTAAAAACATGGAAGATTTCGGATACCTGATCCGTGTGGCCAAATGGAACGACCATAACGGAGATCTTGATACGACCATCCGTTTTATGGAAAAAGCTAAAGAGCAAGCCGAAAATTCCAAAAACACCGAATTGATGCTGTGGTCGTACACCAATTTAGCGGACTATTACGGCCATGCCGGTAGAATCAAAGACTCCTACAATCATTATTTAATGGCCTTACGGATAGATTCTGAAAATGCCTATGCTAAAAAGGGCATTGCTTGGATTGTATTTTCACATGAAAAAAAACCTGAAGAGGCGATGCGCATTTTAGACTCCGTAACCAATTACTATAAGTCTCCCACCTACTTTTTACTAAAGTCGGAAATCGCTGAATATATGGGCGATGATATGAAAGGTGTGGCCAATCTTGATAAATATTTCGAATTGGTGCAAGATTCAGCGTATGGCGATATGTACAATGCTTACAATATTTCGCTCTATTTAAATGAGACCGAACAGTTTGATAAAGCCTTTGAGTTAGCAGAAACGGAGGTAGCGAACAGGCCGACCCCCGAATCCTACAGTTTTTTGGCCTATTCCTATCTAAAAATGGGCGATGCCCAACAAGCGCTTGACATCGTTGAGGAGCACATCGAGGGCAAGACTTATGAGCCTGCCGTTTTACTTCGTACCGCCGAAATCTATAAGGCAACCGGTTCGAGCGATAAGGTAAAGGAGCTTAAAGACGAACTGCTCGGCGCGGTCTACGAATTGGGCCCGGCTACGGAAAAGGAAATTGCGCAGTTGTAAACGTAGAAGTTCAACCCGTTAAAATTTTTGCTTCAGGCAGATTTGTGGGAGAGGATGCTTGTAATATTCCTATCATTTTTTGGTAAGAAAGGATTTTTGAGGTGAAATGATTAACTTTTCTGTAGGAAATTACGATTCCATTAACTAATTTTAACTTACCAAAAATGATTTTGCTATTCGGAAAATCTTAGCAGATTCGAACTTTTAAACATAATTTGAATACGGCAAATCCCCTTAACTACTAGTTCAATGGTCTATTTCTTATTCTTCGTTTGGCTTGCTTTTATGCTCCTTCTGTTTTACCGGATTTTCGTTGCCCGCAAGGCCTTGCGAAAGCTATTAAAGGCAGGTAAGTGAATTTTGGGTCCCCCTCTTTTAATTAGAGCAATTAATTTACGCATTCGTGATAGGGGCTATCAGCAATTGCAAGTACCTTTCCCTCTTATGAGGAGAACGGATCAACCTATGTCAGATTATGGAATTCACCCGAAATCGGACACTTTTAAAATCCTGGGAATTATCATATTATGTGTTTTTTGTACCACTGTAATGAAGGCACAGAATCAATCCAAAGGCTCGAAACGATTTACCGTCCGGGATTCTACCAAAAACTGGAAAATTTCCGCCTTTCCCGTAGCGTTTTACACCCCAGAGACCGCATTTGGTTTTGGTGGACTCGGAATAGGAACTTTTCGGTTAAAGGACGAAACCTTCGACACCAGGCCCTCTTCCATACAATTGGGAATTAGTTATACAACGAAAAACCAATTTTTACTCTATGCCCCGTTCGATTTTTATAAAGACGACGAAAAATGGCGTTTGGAAGGCGAATTGGGCTTTTACAACTATTTTTACAATTTTTTCGGTGTCGGTATTGACTCAAAGGAAGAGGATGAAGAAACCTATGAAGTCACCTTTCCCCGGGCCCGTGTTGCCTTATTGCGCGAACTGTTTCCTCGATTTTTTGCGGGATTGGCGTACGAATTCGATGCTTTTTATAATTTGAAAGTTGAGGAGAGCGGTATTTTAGAGGCTTCCGACGTACCGGGAAAAAGGGATGGTACGGTTTCTAATTTGGGTGTGGTCGCAGTGTACGATACCCGTGACCATATATTTTTTCCTACCAAGGGCGTGTATATTCAGGGGAAACTATTTTCGTCGTCAAAGATATTTGGGTCTAGCTTTGGCTATGTGAAATATGAACTTGACAGTCGCTATTATCAAAAGGTGGGCAAAAAACAGGTAGTGGCCGCCAATCTTTTCTTGGGAAGCAGCACCGAGGGCACTCCATTCTACGACCTGTACTATTTGGGATCAAAACGGACGCGAGGCATAAACAACCGCCGTTTTCAAGACAATACGGAACTTAGCCTGGCTTTGGAATACCGGTTTCCAATAGCAGGTCGTTTCGGTGGAGCTGTGTTCGGCTCGACCGGTACCGTGGCATCCGATTTGGGCAAAAATAGTTGACTCCGCCTATAAAAATGCCGCCGGTGCCGGCCTGCGCTACATTGTTAACCAAAGGGATGGTGTACGAATCCGAGTGGACTATGGTATTTCTGGCGAAGGGGGCAACTTTTATTTTACGATCAAGGAAGCGTTTTGATTACAGCTCCGTAAAATTATCCAAATCCAACGTCCAGTCGTAATCTTTGTAGGTAATGTCTATCTTTTTGGTGCTGGGGATGATATCGTATTGCTTAAGAATATCCTTTACTCCGCTTTTACAGCCAAAATCGCCTCGAAACCAGCTAAATAGGGGAGTAGTCTTGACCTCTCTTATGTCGGAATCGTACTGTGACACTCGCTTTAGATAGGCCTCGGTGCCCTTATCGAATTGCTCCTCAAGTCGATCGGCTTCGTAGATGGCGACTGGTGGACAGTCTTTAGCACCGCAGTTCAACGCAAAATGAATATGATAATTGCGATCATTGACCCGAAGTTTACGCTCGAATTTGTTGGGAAACCATTTTCGTATCAGTCCCCCGCCCAATTCCCATTGGGATTTACGGATGATACCGTGTTCGATCTTGGCAAAGGAAATTAGTCTTCCCGCAATGGGAATCTGCTCCTTTTTAAAGAAGGACTGCCTATCTTTGTACAGATCTGGATTTTCTGTAAGGATCACCTGTATATAGGCATTGTAGATATTCGTCCAAAATGCCAGTTTTTCAGTGTCCGTCTTTAGTCCATTTTCCAGTTCCTCTAAGGTCGCACTGTACAATTGTGCCCTGATTTCATTGGTACTTTGCTCGTTGATGATGTTTTTAAGGAATTCTTCCGAAAAGACATTAAAATTCGAAATTTTTGCATTCTGGTTCTGGGCTTGCACAGTGAAAAGTACGAAAAAAGCGTACAGTGCAGTAGTTAAATATTTAAATCGGAATAGGTTCATTAAATTTGTTTATGGTTTGTGTTGATATGTACGTAAAAAGGTATATTTAGGTTTGGTCGGAAATTTCCTCCGAACCTTAACGGCTAACTTACGAAGATAGTGCGGATCAACCGACAATCATTGAATTATTGTTATATTCATCAACCGATATCTCCTGCCTCTAGGCGAACCCTTTTATGACAAGCATCATCATTCCCGCCCATAACGAAAAGGAAAATTTAAAAGAATTATTGCCACAATTAGCGGAATTTCGCAAAGACTTTCCCGTAGAAATAATATTGGCACTTTCTTCCGATAATTCCGATGGTTCCGAAACTTTGGCATCGGTGTATCCTATCAAATGCATTCAATGTAAGAAAAAGGGAAGGGCAGTACAAATGAATTCCGCGGCCAACCTAGTAAAGGAAGGTATTCTGGTTTTTTTACATGCGGATGTTACCCCTCCCGATACGTTTATTTCGGATATTTCAACCGCGATTAAAGAGGGATTCGATGCTGGCTTTTTTTCGTACCATTTCGATAAAAAAAGTGTTGCCCTACAAGTAAACTCCTTCTTTACCGCCAAGGATGGTATTTTTACGGGCGGCGGGGATCAGTGTCTTTTTATTAAAAAGAAAGTTTTCGATACGCTCGGCGGTTTCGACGAGAAACAGGTATTGATGGAGGATTTTGAGTTTTTTCGAAGGATGAAAAAGAGTAATGTACGGTACACAATCGTAAAAGAAGACCTTATTGTTTCTGCCAGAAAATACAGGAACAATTCGTATATAAAAATAAATCTGGCCAACTTTTTATTGGTCATACTTTTTAAGTGCGGCTATCCGGCAAAAAAATTAAACTCGCTGCACGACCGACTGAACAACATGCCCTACCAAAATAATGCATAGCGTATTGCTTTGAAGAATTAAGTTATTCTTATCTGTGATTCAAATCGTCACTGAACCGATCAACCTGAAGAAATGGCCAAAATTATCAACGGAATCCAACAGATAGGTATAGGAACGGCCGATGCCAGGAAGGTTTTCGACTGGTACCAAAAATATTTGGGTTTCGATATCCTTGTTTTTGAAGATGTGGCCCCGGCCAGTCTGATGACCCGATATACCGAAGGCAGTGTTCAGAACCGACTTGCGCTTTTGGCCCTGAACATGATCGGGGGCGGGGGACTTGAAATATGGCAGTTCAAGGATCGCACGCCGCAGGCCCCTGAACAGGGGTTACAACTCGGTGACCTGGGCATCAATGTCATGAAAATCCGATCGCGGAGTGTGTCCGAAGCATATAAACATCTGAACGGGCTGTCTCTAAAAACTATAACATCCATCCATAAGGAGTCGCATTTTTTCTTTTCCGATCCTTGGTCGAATTGGGTGCAAATAGTACAGGAAGATTTTATGTTTACTCCTTCAAGACATTTTTCCGGTGGGGTACTAGGGGCGTTGATAGGAGTTTCGGACATGGAAGTTTCCCTGAATTTTTATAGAAATTTGTTGGGCTACGATATCATTGAAAGCGACCTGAAGGGAGTTGTTGATGATTTTACCGATCTACCCGGCGGAAAGGGAATGTTTAGACGTGTTCTTTTAAAACATGGCAAACGGCCCGTTGGAGGTTTTGGAGAACTTTACGGCCCTTCCCAAGTTGAACTGGTGCAATCGTTGGATCGTAGTCCGATCCCTATTTTCAAAGACCGGATGTGGGGCGATTTGGGGTATATTCATCTGTGTTTCGATGTGCGGGGCATGGATGTCCTTCGCGATGAGGCCAAAAACTTAAACTATCCGTTTACCGTCGACAGTGCCGATAGTTTCGATATGGGCGATGCGGCGGGCAGATTCGCCTATATCGAAGATCCGGACGGCACCTTGATCGAATTGGTAGAGACCCATAAAGTGCCCATTTTCAAATGGCTGGGAATTCACATAGACCTTAAAAAAAGACATCCTGAAAAACCGCTACCCAAATGGTTGGTCAAAATGATGCGGGTACATCGGGTAGGATAATGAAAGAACCCAAAAATTATTTCGAGGGGGTTAACGAAACGATTTTGCAGTGTTACCTTTGCCGAAAAATTGGCACATTATCCACTTCATCCGAGCGGCATTGCTGTTTTGGCCACTAAAATGGCCGGGCATACGATATTGGGTGATGATTTTGAGTTTTACCATGCTGCCCTTTTGGGGGGCGACCAGAGTTTACGAGGCTATCGAAACGAGAGGTTCAACGGTAAGACCGCGTTCTATCACAGTACGGAACTTCGCGTGGGCATTACAAGATTCAGGACCAATTTCGTACCCCTACAGATCGGTGTGAGCGCAGGATTCGATTACGGCAGGGTATCGTCTGACGGAGGGCAATCGAGAAGTGGCACAACGACTTCGGAGGTTCAGTTTGGGTAAGCGGTTTCAGTGCCTTGACGGGCAATCTCGGTCTGTATCACGGTGATGACGGTAACCGTTTACTGTTAAGCCTCGGCTTTACTTTTTAATTTTTTTCACGTGCTATTTTATGTAGGGAGCAAAATGGCTTTTGGTTCTGTACCTGTATAGTCCAAGGTCGAACGGAAATAAAAATCCCCATAAACCATGTGTTTACGGGGATTGATGTCTTAATGTTTATCGTTCTATGAAGAGGAAACCGCCCCCAAGGTATATAACTGTTCCATAGTCGGCCCCTCGCTGCCTCCTGCTGGCTCAAGTGTGATACCGAAAGCCTCTGATTCGTTGGGGTTGTTCAAGGTAAATACCTTGTTTTCGTCCGTTTGGAAGTCTTCGAGAAGTCCCACGCTCGTCGGTGTCAGGGGATCCATTTTCAATGACCATACCTGATATACCATGCCGTCTGGAGGCTCGGGCAAGCCTTGCGCATCGATAAGTACCTTGTTCTGCTCTTTATTCCAGTAGGCCTTGGCGTAGGAATCGGGAGAAACCTCTTGACCGGCCAATGGCACCACGCTAACGTTCCTATCCCGTAAGGAGGTCAAAAGTTCTTTGGTTTCGGTCAGTGATCCCCTTGCCTCGAGAATTTGCTGCTCCAACACTTCGTTTTGCCCGTTGACCATTTCGATATCCGATTTCAGCTCGTCGTTCTGTACGTAGAACCACAGCAATCCGGCACCGAAAAGTATGGCGGCCGCCCAACCGATGTATTTGCCTAAGTCGGACTTTTCCTCTTTGGGTAACTGTATCACCTTGCTATCCTTTCGTTCGCCGATACGGACTTTTACATCGTCAAAACCTTTTCTCTTTTGGTAAGCTGGAGCTACGGCCTGTGTCAATTCAAGAATAGCTGCCTCGATGGCAAGAATTTCGTTTTTTATCGCGACATGTTCGGTAGCAATTTTATGTACTTCCAAATTTTCTTCCTCCGTTAGCAAGCCTGCCACGTAGAGTTCCAAAATGCCCGATGCTATGTATTTTTCTACTTCCATTCCAATGTGATATTTTCCCTGAGTTTAGAAATACAGCTTCTGTTCCTGGTCTTTACCGTTCCTAAAGGTATGTCGAGCTCATGGGATGCCTCTTTTTGGGTATATCCCCTGAAATAGAGCATTTCAATAATCTCAAGACACTTTTCCTTTAAGTTTAGTACCAGTTTTTTAAGCGCGGAAGTATCGATGGTGGTTTCGTTCGGTTGCTCGTTAGTATCCGCTCTGTTCAAAATACCTACGAAGTAATCTGCGGACAGATTTTTTTGTTGGTCTTTATAGGATTTTGAGCGCACTTTATCGATGGCCGCATTACGGGCAATGTTCAATATCCAAGTGAAGAAACGCCCTTTTGACGGGCTATAGCTGTCGGATTTGTGCCAGATTTTCGTAAAAACATCTTGGGTGATCTCTTCGGCCAGAAATTTGTCCCTGACCACGGTGTTGATTACACCGCAAATGTTCTCCCAGTACATCTCATAGAGTTTTTCAAAGGCTATCACATCCTTTTTCTGGAAACGCGTTACTAGTTCATCTAAATCCATCAATATATAGTATTGGTAAGTTAAGCCTTTGCGAAATCCTGAAGTTGAATAAACTTCGAAAGTGTGATTCGGTCCGAGCCTTTATCAATTAAAAAAAAGTCAAAAACGTTTCGGTTATAAATATATAAAAAAAACCGCCAACATGGCGGTTTTTATCTGTTCTTCAATCTATTCGGTGATTTCACCACAGCTGACCCTTGCCCCGGCGGCACCGCTGGGTTGTGAGGTGAAGTCATCCGCATCTTGGTGAACGACTACCCCGTGACCAATGATGTTCTTTTGAGTGTCATCACAACCGATGCACCATTTATCGGTAGTAAATTCCATAGTGGCATTTCCATCGGCATCAGCGGTAAGGTTACCTATATCGCCATCATGAAACCCTTCGGCATCTCCCCACTTACCGTGTTTTTCATCGGTCGGGTTCCAATGTCCGCCTGCAGATGTACCATCATCGGCGGAACAGTCCGCATTTTCATGGATGTGAATGGCGTGCTCGCCATCCGCGGCAAGTCCCGTAAGATCAACTGACATGGTTACCTCCTCATTTTTTTGGGTAAAGGTTATGGTACCCTGCACTTCACTTCCACTCTTTGGCATCATCTGAACGGTGAGGGTCTTGCCCATCATATCGTTTTTCATGGCGTTGGTGTCGTCGTTCATTCCGTCCATTGTTTCTTCCATAGAATCACCAGTCTCATCGGGGTCCCTTTTTACTTCTTTACAACTGTAAGAGCCTATCAAAAAGAGGCCTACAAGCGTTAATTGAATTGTTTTCATGTTTTAGGTTTTTTTAATTCGAACATAAAGGTACTAATATTTTTATCTCGATTTTGCTCTAAACGATTTGATTTTAACAGTATCGAGGTATCTTTCTAGAGAATTGGTTCCCCTACTCGACACTATTTTTCTTGAAAAATTCCCTAAAATCGGGATTGTAGAAGACACCGATCTGTAAGCGGTCGAAATGGGCCGTGGGAAAATGATTTTTCAAGTATCCCACCTGTACGCTTAGATTTCCGGTTATGTTGGCCCCCAATGCGGCATAAAGCCTATTTTGACCAAAGACTTCGTTTTGCAGGTTCACGAAAATCTCGTCATAAAAGTTCAAAAAGAAAATTTTGCTCAGCGGCAAGGTGACCTGTAGGCGATACCGCGCCCTGTGTTGCGTGTCGGTGCGGTCTCCAAAATCAAGAAAGCGCTGCTCCAAGCGATACCGGTGCTCAAATTTGAGCTTCCCTACCTCATTCTTTAATATGAATTGCTCGAAAATACGGTGCTCTAAGGAGTTCTTCTCCCCTGAAAATTTCTCGAACGTGTCGTCGGTAGCAATATAACCATACCCCAAGGTAGCAATGGCATTTGAATCTATATGATAGTTCAGCCCGGTGCGAAGCAAGAGTTGATTGAAATTCTTACCGTTTTCAAAATATCGCAATTGCGCTTCGGTATGGAGGCTCAATTCTTCGGAAACGGTATTCGTGCCGAAGTACATGTGCCAGGAACCGAGTTCGTTTTCGCCGGTTTCCTGGGCATATAAGATAGTAGAAGAAAGTAAAATAAAAGTAAAAAGTATTCGATTCATATTTATTAAAAATTTCGGGCTTAGTTTTTTTTCTGGCGGTAGGTATTCAAGTTCGAATCCCCTATTCCAAGATTCAGACTCCATCTCCCTGGGTTCGCCGTCTTCGATACTTAGATGCATTCCACGGGTTCAATGGAGTTCGTTATTTTATGCTAAAAGTATCCGTCTCCTTAAAAGGCGAAACATTTAACCGTTCTATTGCATCCCGGTATGCCTTCCAAGTAATCTTGAAAAAGGCATTGGTTTTCTCCAAGGCCGCTTTTAGGTCGGTCTCCGCAAAGCGGATGAGTTTCTTTTCGGTTTCGGTAAGGCCTTGCTGTCGGCTTTCTACATAGTCACTGGCGGTTCCGATACGCTGCATCACGGTGATTTCGGGATTTCGGGTAATGCCCTGTCGTTTATCATCCTTTCCGAGATATAGGGCGACGACCGAATCGATTTGTTTTACAATGTCTTTGGAAGCCTCGATTTGGTTCTTGTATTTTTTCTTGTCCAATGTCTTTAGGTCCTTCTGGTACTTTTCGGCCAAGTTCTTGCTCTCGACCAGCTGTTTGACGGCATTGGCGGCCGTCTGGGTCATGCCTTCCAGTTGCTTGGCGCTCTGGTAAACCGCGTCAATCGAAGTTGTGGATACGTTAAATCGGGGATCGGATTGCACCTCGACGGTAGTTTCATCCGTTAGTTCGCCATAGCTTACCTTCACCTTGTAGCTGCCCGGTTTCACCGAAATGCCTCCCGGTTCGTTTTTGTCGGTATCAATTTTTCGTTTGGGATAGCTCGGCCCTTTTTCGTCCATGTTCCAATAGATACGGTGGAAGCCGGGTTTTTCAGGGGTTTTGTATTTGAGGGTTCGTATCAATCGCTCGCCATCGTAAAAATCGAATTGAATGGAATCCTTTTTTTGCACGCCGGTTACTATGTCCTCGTTATTGGGACTCAAACTGTCGTTGGATACGTTTGACGCGGCCATCTGTTTCTCTTTATCGGGATTGCCTTGAGCGGTGACATTCGTACTTTCTCCTTCCTTATTTCGGGTTTTCCTTTTTTTTCCTTCGGATGGTTTTCGCATCTCCTTCATCTCCTTGGGTTCGTCGTCATCGGATATGGAATCTTTCTTCTTTTTCCCTTCCTTAATATAATAGGTCAACATCGCCCCTTCTTTCCGGTTTTCGCCGTTGTAGATAGCATCGGCACCGAACCGGCTTCCTGTCGGTTGTTGATAGGCCGCCTGGTAGGCAATCGGTGGATCAAAAAGTTGGATGTCTTTTTTTAGGATGGATATGTCCCCGGCCAAGGCCCGCAGCGGACGAATATCGTCCATCACCCAAGCGGCGCGGCCGAAGGTGCCGATGACCAGGTCGTGTTCCCTAGGATGGATGACCAGATCATTGGTGGATACCGTGGGATAGCCTTCCGTCCATTTTTGCCATTGGCTTCCGGCATCGAAGGATATATAAAGTCCATCGTCCGTACCCAAGAAAAGTAGATCGGGGTTCTCGATGTCTTCGACAATCGAGAGCGTGTAACTCTCCACATCGTTTTCGTCGACGATGCGTTCCCACGTCTTTCCATAGTCTTTGGTACGGTAGGCATAGGGTTTGTAATTGAACCTGCGATAATCGTTGGCGATCAATAGGGCCTCGCCCTTGTTTTTGTACGATGCCTTGATTTGGGCGATCCAGCTTCCTCTGGGCAAATCGCCGATGTTGTCGGTGACCTCGATCCAGTCTGTGCCACCGTTGGTGGTATAATGTACCCGGCCGTCATCGCTGCCCGCCCAAATCATATCTTTTTCGATAGGGGAAGCCTCGATGACCAAAATGGTGGTATAGTTCTCCGCCCCGGTGGCATCGATGGTGAGTCCGCCGCTTTCGTCCTGTTTCTGCTTTGTGGGGTCGTCGGTGGTCAGATCGGGAGAAATGATCTCCCAAGTTAGGCCCTTGTCGGTACTTTTATGTACGAACTGGCTTCCAAAATAGACCGTTCCGTTATCGAAGGGATCCTGGGCGATGGCGGAGTTCCAGTTAAAACGCAACTTTGTATCGGCATCGGGCGGGGTAGGGCGTACCAGATAGTTATTGCCCGTGATATGGTCATACCGGCTGACATAGCCTTGTTGGCTCATCGCATATCCGAAGCGGGAATTATCCTTGTCCGGAACCACATCGAAACCGTCGCCAAAGGCGATTTCTTGCCAATAGTCGTTGCGGATGCCCTGATCTTTCCAGACATAGGCGGGACCGCGCCAAGAACCATTGTCTTGCATACCGCCGTATACGTTATAAGGATGCTCGTTATCGACATTGATATGGTAGAATTGCGCCACGGGCAGATTTCCTATAAATCGCCATGATCGGCCACCGTCTTTGGTGATGTTGAGTCCGCCATCGTTACCGTCCAACATAAACTGTCCGTTTTTGGGATGCATCCACCAGGCGTGGTGGTCGGGGTGTATGCCATTGTTCACCTGATAGGCCGGCATCAGTTGGGTAAAGGACTTCCCACCATCTTCGGATACATTAATATAGGTAAAGACGGAGTATACCCGATTTTCGTTCTGCGGAT